>NZ_DAHVHV010000015.1:0-40701 GCF_027317285.1 Ferrovum sp.
ATATCCTGGTACGAAGCAGTCTTCTGCGCCGCTTTCCCCGGGAAGAACTGATCCGTTTCGTGTTGAATGACATCAAGCCCATGATGGGGTCGGATGAAGTGCTGCATGTGACCCTGGACGTCAAGGTCCAGATACAGACCCGTGTCGATGAAATCGCTCAAGCTGGTTGATTGTCTGTTGACCGATGTGCCGCGTCGGCTCGATGGCGAGCGACCGGAAGGTACGGAAGACCCTTTCGTGGCGGTGTTTTCCGGGTCGGTCAGTCGTGGAAAATTCTGCGGGTTGGCCTCATTGTCGGACATTGCGGTTCATCCCGGCTGGATTTTTGCGGATCTGGTCGAGCATCGCGCCATTCACGCCCTGTCTTCCGAGGATTCGGTGCACTGCGCCTTGCGGGAAATGGGGCGGTGGCGGGTGGATGCCTTGCCGGTGCTGGACCGGAATGAGGCATTCATCGGCCTGGTGACCCGTACCAGCATCCTGCGCGCCCTGTTGCAGCAGGAATCCCGCCTGTTGCGGGAAACCCATCGCCTCAACCGGGAGATCGCGCACGACAAGGAACAACTGGCCTCCTGGACCTTCCGTCTGGCGAATCTGCACGAAGCCTCCCGTACCCTGCTCCAGGTGCTTGCCCATACTTCGCTCGAAGCCGACCTCCTGCAACACGGGATCGAGGCCCTGACCCAACTGCTTCAGGCCCGTTACGGCGCCATCGGCATTCTGGACGAGAAGGGCGCGCTGCTCAATTTTCATCACACCGGAATGACCGAGCAGCAGGTGGCCGGGATCGGCACTTTTCCTGAAGGTCGGGGTCTGCTGGGTGTCGTCATTCGCGAGGATACGGTGCTCCGGCTCCCGGAACTGTCCCGGGATCCGCGCAGCGCGGGGTTTCCTCCGGGGCATCCGGCCATGCATTCCCTGTTGGCGGTCCCGATTTCCCACGGGGGCAGGGTCTATGGGCGGATTTACCTCTGTGAAAAGTGGGAAGGGCAGGAGTTTACCGAAGAGGATGAACTGCTGGCCAAAAGTTTTGCCAACTCCCTCTCCCTGGTTCTGGAAAATGCCCGGGAAATGCGCGAGATGCAACAGGCCCAGCAGCACCTCGATTATCTGGCCCATTTCGATGCGCTGACCGGGTTGCCCAATCGGGGGTTGATCGAGGACCGCCTGCGCCAGGTGCTGGCCAACAGTCAGCGCCATGACCGTAAAATGGCCCTGATGTTCATCGATCTGGATAATTTCAAGGGGGTCAACGACACCTATGGCCATGCGGCGGGGGACGCCCTGTTGAAATCCATGGCAGGCGTTCTGACCGATGCCCTGCGCGAAGGGGATACGGTGGCGCGCCTGGGGGGGGACGAGTTCATCATCCTGTTGCCCGAGGTGGAATCGGTGCAGGATGTGGCCACGGTGGCAAAAAAGATCGTGGAGGCCGTCCGGGAACCGATTCGCCTGCCGGCGCTCGATCATGAAACCTGTGTGACGGTCAGCGTGGGCATCAGCATGTTTCCGGAGGACGGCCACACCCCGGAAGCCTTGATGTCCCGGGCAGACGTGGCCATGTACCACGCCAAATCCGTGGGCAAGAATGCCTTCCGGTTCTTTGCGGCCTCGCAGAATCTGGTGGTTCAGCAACGTTTGCGCCTGGAGATCCATTTGCGCAAGGCACTCGCGCGGGGGGAACTGTTTCTGGAATATCAACCACAAATCGATATCCAGGATGGACGGATCGTGGGTTTCGAGGCCTTGCTGCGCTGGACCAATGAAGAACTGGGGCCGGTGGCTCCCCTGGAATTCATCCCGGTGGCCGAGGAAACCGGAGTCATCATTCCGATTGGGGCCTGGGTTCTGCGGATGGCCTGCAGGCAAGCCAGGGAATGGCACCAACAGGGCTATTTTCTGAGGGCGGCCGTCAATGTGTCGGCCTGGCAGATCCATCACGATCCGGAATTTTTCGAGACGCTCAAACAGTGCCTGACCGAATCCGGCCTTCCCGGGGAGGCCCTGGAACTGGAAATCACCGAAAGCCTGATGGTCCAGAAGACGGAAGCGACCCTTGATTTGCTGGAGCGCATCAGGGGCCTGGGGGTGCGCTTTGCCATGGATGATTTCGGAACCGGCTATTCCTCCCTGAGTTACCTGAAACAACTGCCCCTGGACGTGGTCAAGATCGACCGGATATTCATTCACCACCTCCTCCATGACCGGAACGATGCAGCCATCGTGTCCGCCATACTGGCCATGACCCGACATCTGGGGTTGCTGGTGGTCGCAGAGGGCGTGGAAACCCGGGAACAGGTGGATTTCCTGAAAGAGCACGGCTGTCAGGAAGTTCAGGGGTACTACTATGGTCCGCCGGTTTCCGCCCCGATTTTTGCCGCCTCCTGGTTGAATTTCCTGCCGTCCGGAAAGAATGCGGCAGGAATGTGACGTGGGTCGTATAATCACGGACCAATTTCAGAGGCGCGTACAGGTCATGCGGTTATTCTTCTTGATGCTTTTGTGGGTGGGGGGGGCGACGGCGGTTTTCGCCGATTCCCCGTTGGTGGCGCCTTTCATCGCGGCTCGTGCGTATACCCTGGTGGAGGTGGAAAGCAACCAGCCCCTGGCCAGTCTGAACCCCGATCAGCGGATGGAGCCGGCCTCGCTCACCAAGCTCATGACTGCCTATCTGGTCTTCAAGGCCCTGCGGGAACAGAAAATCCATCCCGAACAGCGGGTGTTTCCCTCCGATCATGCCTGGCATATGCCCGGTTCCCGCATGTTCATTCAGGCTGGTAAAGCGGTCAGCGTCACGGACCTTCTGCATGGTTTGATCATCGAGTCGGGGAATGACGCAGGGGTGGCCCTGGCAGAAACCGTGGATGGGACGGAAGAAAAATTTGTGGAGCGGATGAACGCCATGGCCCATGGGATGGGGATGGAGAACACCCATTTCGTCAATGCCACGGGGTTGCCCGACCAGCAGCATTACAGTACGGCCCATGACCTGGGTATCCTGGCACAGGCACTGATTCGGGATTTTCCTGAATACTATCCGCTTTATGGGCAGAAGGAGTATACCTATGACGGGATCACGCAGCCCAACCGCAACCGCCTGTTGTGGATCGATCCTTCCGTGGATGGGTTGAAGACCGGACATACGGATTCTGCCGGCTATTGTCTGATCGCTTCGGCGCGGCGCGGCGAGCGGCGCCTGCTGGCCGTGGTACTGGGCACCAACAGCGATCTGGCCCGCACCAGCGAAAGCCAGAAGTTGCTCAACTGGGGGTTTCAGGCTTTCGAGTCCCGGATCCTCTTTCGACAGGGGGTGCCGGTGCGCGCCCTGAATGCGTACAAGGGAGGGAAGCCGACGGTTTCCGTGGGATTTGGACGGGATATCTGGGTGACCACGCCCGTGGGCCATGAAAAGGAGACGCGGGAAGTGTTGACGACGTTGCAACCGGTCATTGCGCCGGTGGATGCCGGCCAGAAAGTGGGCTCCCTGAAAGTCTATTACGCCGGGCAGTGGGTGAATGGGGCCGATCTGGTGGCGCTGGAGAGCATTCCGGCGGGGAATGTCTTTACGCGCAGTTGGGATGCGGTGAGGTTGATGCTGAAATGAGCCAGGTTTACCTGAATGGTGTCTTTCTGCCTCTGGAAGAGGCGCGGGTTCCGGTGCTGGACCGGGGGTTCCTGTTCGGAGACGGGGTTTATGAGGTGATTCCGGTGTATGGGCGCAAGCCCCTGGCACTGGAGGCCCATCTCGACCGTCTGGAACATTCCCTGGCGGGGATTCGTCTGGACAACCCCCTGGCGCGAACTGCCTGGGTATCCCTCCTGGAGCGTTTGATCCGGGAAGCAACGACGGACGACCAGTCCCTCTATCTTCAGGTGACGCGCGGCGTGGCCCCGCGGGACCATGGTTTTCCCGCCCAGGTCTCCCCCACCGTATTCGCCATGAGCAAGCCTTTGACGCCCGTGCCCCCGGAGTGGCTGCAGACCGGGGTGGCGGCCGTGACCCGGGTGGATGATCGGTGGCTGCATTGTGATCTTAAGACCACGGCACTGTTGGCCAATGTGCTGTTGCGCCAGCAGGCGCTGGATGAGGGGGCGGTGGAATGCCTGCTGTTGCGCGCCGGTTTTCTGACCGAAGGCGCGGCCAGCAATGTGGTGCTGGTGGTGGATGGGGTGCTGTGTTCTCCGCCCCGGAACCACCTTCTTCTCGCCGGAATCACGCTGGATCTGGTTTTGCACCTGGCAAGGCAGTTGAGGATCGCCCATGCCGAACGCCCGATTCGTGAAGAGGAGTTGCGTTCGGCCGAGGAAATCTGGGTGACTTCCAGTACCCGGGAAATGGTCCCGGTGACGAGACTGGACGGGCAACCCGTGGGGAACGGCCAACCCGGCCCCATCGGCCTTCGTTTGCTGCGTGCCTATCAGGGGTTGAAAAGCCATGGTTGAGGTTCCGCATGACGATGGGGTATTCGAGTTTCCCTGCGAGTTTCCCCTCAAGGTGATGGGATTGAGAACGGAACGCTTCGCCCAGACGGTGCTGGACATCGTCCTGCAGTTCGTGCCGGATTTTTCTGCGACAAACCTGGAGATGCGGGCCAGTTCCGGAGGGAAATACCTGAGTGTGACCTGCACCTTCAGGGCGACTTCGCGGGAACAGCTGGATGGTCTATACCAGGTCCTGTCCGGTCATCCGGACGTGGTCATGGTGCTATAGCGTTGAACGCGTTGCCCGCGGGCCGGGAAGAACGGTTTGAGCGCTGGGTGACCCGCAGTTTCCCCGCCCCGTTGGCCTATGAAACCGTTTGGCAGGCCATGCGCCACTGGACGGCTCAGCGTCAGGCGGATACCCCGGACGAGTTGTGGGGACTGGAACATCTGCCGGTCTATACGTTGGGTCAGGCAGGACAGCGGAGTTACCTGCACCACACCGGGACGATTCCCGTCGTGGAGACGGATCGCGGCGGTCAGGTCACCTACCACGGCCCGGGGCAGGCCATCGTGTATTGTCTGGTGGATCTGCGCCGGCGCGCGCTGGGCATCCGGGCGCTGGTGCACCATCTGGAGGAGGCCGTGATTTCGACCCTGGAACCCTACCAGATTCAGGCTCGAAGACGTAGGGGCGCGCCCGGGGTCTATGTCGGGGAAGCCAAGGTGGCGGCCCTGGGACTGCGGGTAAGCCAGGGCTGCTGTTATCATGGGGTCGCGCTCAATGTGGCCATGGATCTGGCGCCCTTTTCAGGGATCGACCCCTGCGGGTTGAAGGGCACGCCGGTGACGCAGACCCGGGATCTGGGGGTGACGGAAACGCTGCCGAACCTGCGCGCGGCGCTCATGCAGAAGATACGACAGCAACTGGATGGGGAGGAGAGCCGGTGAGCATGAAGGAGAAGGGGGCACTCAAGACCGCACGCATCCCCATCAAGGTTCAACCCCAGGCAGTCCAGCCCAAGCCTGCCTGGATCCGCGTCCGGATTCCCGCCGGGGAAAAGTTTCAGGCAGTGCGTACCCTGTTGCGGGAAGAGAAATTGCATACGGTCTGCGAAGAAGCCGCCTGCCCCAATATCGGGGAGTGTTTCAGCGGGGGGACCGCCACCTTCATGATTCTGGGGGATCGCTGCACGCGTCGTTGTCCTTTCTGCGACGTGGGTCATGGTCGGCCCGATCCGGTGGACCCTCAGGAGCCACAGCGTCTGGCGCGCAGCATCCAGCGCCTGGGCTTGCGTTTCGTGGTGGTGACCAGCGTGGATCGCGATGATTTGCGCGATGGGGGGGCAGGGCATTTCGTGGCCTGCATCCAGGCCATTCGGGCCTCTTCCCCCGCGACCCAGGTGGAAATCCTGGTCCCGGATTTCCGTGGGCGCCTGGAAACGGCGCTGGAACTGCTGGGTCAGGCTCCACCCCAGGTGTTCAACCATAACCTGGAAACCGTTCCCCGCCTCTATCCCTCGGTCCGACCGGGCGCCGACTATGCGCATTCGCTCCATTTGCTGCGCTCTTTCAAGGCGTTGCATCCCTCGGTGGCCACCAAATCCGGACTCATGCTGGGGTTGGGCGAAACCCTCGAGGAGGTGCGGGCGGTGATGGCAGATCTGCGTGCGCACGGGGTGGAGATGCTGACCCTGGGACAGTACCTGCAACCCACCGTCCACCACCTGCCGGTCACCCACTACTGGACGCCGGCGGTATTCGATCAGTTGGGCGAGGAAGCCCGGCGGCTCGGTTTCAGCCAGGTGGCTTCGGGGCCGCTGGTGCGCTCCAGTTACCATGCCGAAAGCCAGGCGACCGGGGCTGCGCGGACGGGTTGAGCCTCATTCCGGGAAAACCCGTTCCACTTCCACCCACGCCGTCCCCTGATTGACAAAGCCGAGTTTCCAGGCGGCGGTATACGTCAGATCGATGACCCGGTCGGATTTGAAAGGACCCCGGTCATTGACCCGTACCACCACCGATTTGTGGTTGACCAGGTTTGTGACCCGGACGTAGCAGGGGAGCGGCAGAATGGTACTTGCCCCGGTCATGCCGTACATGTCATAGAGTTCCCCGGTGGAGGTTTTCTGGTTGTGGAACTTGCGCCCGTACCAGGAAGCCAGCCCCTGAACTTTATAGGGCTTGTTGGAGAGGTCGGGGACGTAGACTTTGCCGAGGGCCGTATACGGGCGGTTGGCAAACTTGTTCAGGGGTTCCTTTCTGGGCACGGCATCAGGAATGCTGGCCAGATTGGCGGGCGGATGAAGACCTGGACCATCGGTCCGATAATGCCCTTCTTCCGGAGGGACGTGCGATACGGTTGAGGGGGGCGGGGTGGTACTACACCCGGCCAGGATGAGCAGGCCCAGACTCAGGGACAGCAGGGCTGCGCCGCGTCTCTTTCGGCAGGTCATTGTTTGACCAATTTGCGGTGGTGATGCACGCTCATCAAAAAACCCACACTACTGAACAAGGTAACCAAGGACGTACCTCCATAACTGAGAAAGGGCAGAGGGACCCCCACCACGGGTAAAATGCCGCTGACCATGCCCATGTTGACAAAGGTGTAAGTAAACAGGGTCATGGACAGCGCCCCCGCCATCAGACGGGAAAAGGGCGTGGATCCCTCATTGGCGATGTAAAAGCCACGGGTGATCAACACCAGCATGGCCCCCAGAAAGACCAATTCTCCCACCAAACCGAATTCTTCGCCAAACACGGCAAAAATGAAATCCGTGGTGTGCTCCGGCAGGAAATCCAGATGGGACTGGGTACCCTGTAACCAGCCTTTCCCCAGTACGCCGCCGGAACCGATGGCGATCATGGCCTGCAGGGTATGATAGCCCGCCCCCAGGGGATCCTGAGTGGGGTCGAGAAAGATGAGGATGCGTTTCTTCTGGTAACCATGCAGGAGGGGCCAGAGCAGGGGGAGGGCCGCCAGGGCCAGTGCGCCCAGGAGCCCCATCACTTTCCACGGCAAACCGGCAAAATAGAGGATGTAGAATCCGGAACTGGCGATGAGGAGCGCGGTGCCCAGATCGGGTTGGCGCAGGACCAGGCCCACCGGCACCAGGACCATCAGGGCTGCCACCACGAAATCACGCCAGTTCCGGGTGCGTGCACGCCACTCGAAAAAAGCGGCCAGGGCCATGGGCAGGGCCAGTTTCATCAATTCCGAGGGCTGCACATGCAGGGGACCGAGGTGCAGCCAGCGCCGGGCGCCATGACTGACTTCTCCAAACAGGGCAACCGCGATCAGGGCCAACAGGGCCAGTCCGTACAGGGGGAAGGCCAGGCGTTCCAGAATATGGGGATTGGTTCGGGCCACCAGTCCCATCACCAGGAAGGCCAGTCCCAGGTTGCGTACCTGACTCAGCACTTTGCCCACTTCCCCCCCCGAGGCACTGTAGAGCACGATCAGGCTGAACAGGACGAGGAACAGGGTGGTATGGAGCAAGGTCCGGTCCATGGGCGCGATCCAGCGGAGATAGGCGCGCTTAATCATGGGGAGCGGCAGCGGGAAGTGCAGGGGGCGGCGGGGACCGTTTGCCCAGCAGGTAATAGTCGAAAACCTGGCGGGCGATGGGCGCAGCCGTCGAGCCGCCATGGCCGCCATTTTCCACCAGGACGGCCACGGCCAGACGGGGGTGATCCGCCGGCGCATAGGCGATGAACAGGGCGTGGTCGCGATTATGTTCGGTCAGGGCGCTGGCTTTGTATTTTTCCCCCTGACGGATGCCGACGACCTGAGCCGTACCGGTTTTACCGGCCATCGAGTAGGGGGCTCCCATGCCAGCCTGGGCGGCAGTTCCCCCGGGTTTCATGACCCCGATCATGGCGTTGCGCACGGTTTCCAGGTCCTCTGGGCGGAAACTGAGGGCTTGGCCGACCTTGGGCGCGATGGGGGTGATCCGACCGGATTCCGCGTGACGGATGGCCCGCACCAGATGGGGCGTCATGCGTTTCCCCTGGTTGGCCAGCATGGCTGTGGCCACGGCCAGTTGCAGGGGGGTCGCCAGTACATAGCCCTGACCGATCCCGCTGATGACCGTATCGCCCGCATACCAGTCCTGGTGATATTTTTTTTGTTTCCAGGCGCTCGAGGGGTAAAGTCCCGCCGCTTCCCCATCCAGGTCGATGCCAGTTTTTTGTCCGAATCCGAACAGGGTGAAGAAATCATGCATCCGGTCGATGCCCATTGCGTTGGCCAGGCTGTAGTAGTAGGTGTCGCAGGACTGAATGATGGAAAGCGCCATGTCCACATTGCCGTGTCCTCCCTCGCGCCAGTCCCGGTAGCGATGGCTGCTGCCGGGAAAGGAAAAGTAACCGGGATCATACAGGACCTCGTCGGCGCTGCGCACCTTCAGTTGCAGTGCGGCCAGAGCCATGAAGGGCTTGACGGTGGAGCCGGGGGGGTACTGTCCGCGCAGGGCACGATCGTTGAGGGGATGGTCGGGCGAGGTATTCAGATCGTTCCAGTGCTCCTGGTCGATCCCGTCCACGAACAAATTGGGATCAAAGCCCGGCTGGCTGACAAAGGCCAGGACTTCGCCCGTCTCCGGGTCGATGGCAACCAGCGCCCCGCGCTGGAGGCCAAAGGCCTCCTCCGCCACTTGTTGCAGCCGGGCATCGATGGTCAGGTACAGGTCGTTTCCGGAAACGGGCGCCGTTTGAGCCAGACTGCGCAGCCCATGTCCTGCCGCGTCGGTTTCGACCTGTTCGGAACCGGTCGTCCCATGGAGGAGGGATTCGTAATGCTTCTCGATCCCCGATTTGCCGATATGGTTGGTGCCCCGGTACTGGTCGCTCAGGTCTTCATCTTCCAGATGATCCTGGTCCTCTTCGTTGATCCGGCCGATGTACCCGATCAGATGGGCGGCGTGCAGGCCCAGGGGGTAGGTTCGGGTGAGGCGGGCTTCGATGTCCACGCCGGGGAAACGGTAGCGATTCACGGAAAAGCGTGCGACTTCTTCTTCCGTGAGATGGGTGCGGATGGCAACGGGGGCCAGTCCGTGGCTTTCATCGCGCATTTTCTGGAATAATTTGCGGTCCGAGGGGCTGATGCTCACCAACTGGGTCAAGGCTTCCAGGGTGGCCGGAATATCCGGGCAGAGATGGGGGTCGATCTCCAGATCGAATTCGTAACGATTCTCTGCCAGCACCACGCCGTGGCGATCGAGGATCAGTCCGCGCTGGGGAACCAGGGGAACGATGGCAATCCGGTTGGCTTCTGCCAGGGTGTGGTAATACCGCTGGGCCACGATTTGCAGCCAGGCAAGGCGGGCGATCAGGGCCAGGAACAGAACGATGACGAACCACCAGGTGACCCCGAGACGAAAGCGGAAATTCCACCGTTCCTGGTGTGGATTGCGCAGGGGGGGCGTCATGTCAGGGGGACTGCGGGGGGGCGGCGGGACGGGGCGCGCGTTCCAGCAAGCGGGGCAGGAAGGGCCACCCCAGGGCGCCCAGCAAGGGCTGGATCACCCACCAGGACCAGTTCGGCCAGGCGTAACCCAGTACGCCGTTCACCAACCCTTCCAGCCATTGGGTCAGCAGCAGCAACATCAGTACGTGCAGCATCTGGTTGAGCCGATAAAAGGACAGAATGCGCGGCCGATAGTACTGAACCAGGACGAAGAGTGCCGAATAGGTCAGGGCGTGGATGCCGAGTACATGGCTTTGTGCCACATCGCTCAACATCCCCAGCAGGAAAGCCTTGCCGGCGCCCATTTCGGTGGGTTCAAAGATACCCCAGTAGATCAGGAGCAGCGCCGTGATATCGGGGCGTATCCACAGTCCCCAGCCTTGCCAGGGCAGAAAAAGAAAGATCAGACTCAGTCCCAGGCTGGCATGAATCCACCCGCGCGAGGGGGAAACACGCAGGGTTGCCGCAGGGAGGGAGGCCATGGAGTCCATGTCAGGGCTTTTTATGAGTCGGTTCATGAACCGGGGAATGGCGTTGGTTGTCCAGCGTGGGCAGGTTCTGGAAAGCCGTGTTGGGCGCCATGACCAGAACGTCGGGATAGGTATCGGTGCCGGCGTTGACACGCGCCGTGATTTCGACAAAGGCGGAAGAGGGATGGCGCGTGACGGAAGTCAGGGTGGCAACGGTCAATCCCCGGGGATACAGGCCATCGATGCCGGAGGTGAGCAGGATATCCCCGACCCTGACATCGGTTTGTGAAGGGACATAGGGCAGGGAAAGTTCCCCCTGATGGCCGGTTCCCATGGCCAGGGTACGCAATCCGGTGCGTTCGATTTCGACGGGGATGGTCAGGTCGCGGTTGCTGATCAGGGTGACTTCACTTTCGTCGGGGTAGACACGCGTGATCTGACCCATCAGTCCCTGATCGGTCAGGACGGGAGAGCCGGCCTGGAGACCCTGACTCTCTCCGCCTTCGAGCAGCACCTTCTGGACGAAGGGGTTGCGCGCGCTGCCGATGAGACGGTGGACCTGCCCTGTAAAGCGAGGGCTGTTCCCGAGTTGCATCAGGGCGTGTAACCGGGTCAGGTCCCGGGTCAGGAGGGTGGCTTGCTGAACCAGGGCGGCCTGTCCCAGCAATTCATGGCGCAGGGCGTCGTTCTCGGCCTGCAGGCGTTCCAGGGTGGTCAGGCGGCGGCCGAGTTCCTGCCCGGTCCAGAGAGGAACCCGAGCCAGTTCCTGGAGCGGGAGGGTCCAGATCCGCAGGATCTGGTGGACTCTTTCCAGGCGATGATAATGGTGGTCGAGAAGAATGCAGGTCAGGGCGAGCAGGCCATAAATCCCGCTCCTCAGCCAGAGAGGGGACGGGCGCGAGAACAGGTCGCTGGGACGGGATTTCAGGGGCGACATGCCGAACCGCAGAAGATCGCCATCAATCGGAGGTGAAGACCACACCCAACTTGTCGATATCCTCCAGGGCCTGACCACAACCGCGCACCACACAGGTCAGCGGGTCTTCCGCGATCAGGACGGGAAGCCCGGTTTCTTCGATCAGGAGACGGTCGATGTCGCGCAGCAGGGCGCCCCCCCCGGTGATGACCATGCCGCGTTCGGCGATATCCGCCCCCAGTTCGGGAGGGGTTTGCTCGAGTACCTGGTGGACGGTGCCGATGATGTTGTTCAGGGGGTCGGTCAGGGCTTCGAGGATCTCGTTACTGGAAATGGTGAAGGTGCGGGGGACGCCTTCCGACAGGTTGCGTCCCTTGACCTCGATTTCCCGAACCTCCGAACCCGGAAAGGCGGAGCCGATCTCTTTCTTGATCTGCTCGGCGGTGGTTTCGCCGATCAGCATGCCGTAGTTGCGGCGAATGTAGTTGATGATGGCTTCGTCGAACTTGTCGCCGCCCGTGCGTACCGAGGAGGCAAAGACCAGGCCGCCCAGGGACATGACGCCCACTTCCGTGGTGCCGCCGCCGATGTCCACCACCATCGAGCCGGTGGCTTCGCGCACCGGCAGGTTTGCCCCGATCGCCGCTGCCATGGGTTCCTCGATCAGGAACACTTGACGCGCCCCGGCGCCCAGAGCAGACTCGCGGATGGCGCGACGCTCCACCTGGGTGGAGCCGCAGGGCACGCAGATGATGATGCGCGGACTGGGCGAAAGCAGGCGGGATTCATGGACCTGGCGGATAAAGTATTTGAGCATCTGCTCAGTGATGGTAAAATCCGCAATGACCCCGTCCTTCATGGGGCGGATGGCGGTGATGTTGCCCGGGGTGCGCCCCAGCATGGCTTTGGCAGCAAGACCGACGGCCTGGATGACTTTTTTGCCATGATTCTCGCGGTCATGGCGAATCGCAACAACCGAGGGTTCATTGAGTACGATGCCCTTGCCGCGCGAGTAGATCAGGGTATTGGCGGTCCCGAGATCTATGGCGAGGTCAGTGGAAAAATAACCGCGCAGAAATTCGAACATGATGCTCCCTTGGATACAGGATCAAAGCCCCTTATGATACGCGATTACACCATTCCTTTCCACGGGAGGTTTCTTGTCTGATTCGTTGAATGAAAGTTCCCTGCGCCATCTGGCGCGTCTGGCCTGCATCGAACTGAGCGCCGGGGAGTTGGACCATTTGCCGGCCCAGTTTCACAGCATTCTGGGACTCATCGACCGGCTGCAGCAAGTGGATACCCAGGGGGTCAAACCCCTGGCCCAGTCTTTTGATCTGCCGTTGCGTCTGCGGGAGGATGAGATCACCACCCGGGATCAGCGCGCACGGTTCCAGTCCCTGGCTCCCGAAGTGGCGGACGGCCTGTATCTCGTTCCCCGAGTCATCGAATAAGGGCACCTCATGAATCTTGATGAATTCTCACTGCGTACGCTCTGCGCAGGATTACGCGAGCGTACCTTTTCCAGCGAAGAACTGACCCGGGCCTACCTGCAGCGTATCGAACAGCACAATGCGCGCCTGGGGTGTTTCATTACGGTGGACCCCGAACGTTCCCTGTCCCAGGCCCGTGCCGCCGATGCGCGTCTGGCGCGGGGAGAAGGGGGGCCGCTGACGGGGGTTCCGGTGGCGCACAAGGACATTTTCTGCGCCGAGGGATGGCTGACCACCTGTGGTTCGCGCATGCTGTCCAACTTCGTGGCCCCCTACGACGCCCACGTCATCCAGCGCTTCAATGAGGCCGGTGCGGTCATTCTGGGGAAGACCAACATGGACGAATTTGCCATGGGGTCGAGCAATGAAACCTCCTTTTACGGCCCGGTGCACAATCCCTGGCGGCCGGCGCACGTGCCCGGGGGCAGTTCCGGAGGGTCTGCGGCGGCCGTGGCGGCCCGTCTGGCCCCCCTGGCCACCGCCACGGATACGGGCGGATCCATTCGCCAGCCGGCGGCCTTCTGCGGGATCAGCGGGATCAAACCCACCTATGGACGGGTTTCCCGTTATGGCATGATCGCCTTTGCCTCCAGTCTCGACCAGGGCGGGTTGATGGCGCCCAGTGCGGCAGATCTGGCCTGGGGTCTGGGTACCCTGGTGGGCTTCGACGAACGGGACGCCACTTCGGTGGCGCGCCCGGCGGAGGACTTCAACGCGCCCCTCGACTCTTCCCTGGAAGGATTGCGCATCGGTTTGCCCCGTCAGTATTTCGGTGCGGGGGTGGACCCCGAGGTGGCGCGCGCCCTGGAGGAAGCCCTGCGCGTCTATGAATCCCGCGGCGCCCGACTCGTGGAAGTCGACCTGCCGCACAGCGACCTGTCGGTGCCGGTTTACTATGTCCTGGCGCCTGCCGAAGCCTCCAGCAATCTGTCGCGCTATGATGGCGTGCGCTATGGATGGCGTGCGCAACAGTACGGCGATCTCAATGAAATGATCGCGCGCAGCCGGGCCGAAGGGTTTGGCGCAGAGGTCAAGCGGCGCATCCTGATCGGCGCCTATGTGTTGTCCCAGGGGTATTATGATGCGTACTACCTGCAGGCCCAGCGGGTGCGCCGCCTCATCCAGCAGGATTTTTTGCAGGCGTTTGAACAGTGTGACGTGTTGATGGGCCCCACCACCCCCAGTACAGCCTTCCGTTTTGGCGACAAGGGGAGCGATCCGGTCCAGATGTACCTGTCCGACATTTTTACCATCGGGGTCAATCTGGCGGGCTTGCCGGGCATGTCCATTCCGGCGGGGTTCGATGGCCAGGGGTTGCCCGTGGGGCTGCAACTGATTGGTCCCCACTTCAGCGAGGCGCGCCTTCTGGCCATTGCCCATGGGTATCAGCAAGTCACCGATTGGCACGCCCGGGTTCCCGGGCAGGGAGAAAAGGCATGAAGTGGGAAATGGTCATCGGGCTGGAAACCCATGTGCAGTTGGCAACCCGTTCCAAAATGTTCTCCGGTTCGCCCACGGCTTTCGGCGCGGCGCCGAATGTTCAGGCCGATGCGGTGGATCTGGCCCTGCCCGGCGTTCTGCCGGTTCCGAACCGGCAGGCCGTCGCCGAGGCCATTCGCTTCGGTCTGGCGGTGGGGGCACAGATCAATCCGCGTTCGTGGTTCGAACGCAAGAATTATTTTTATCCCGATCTGCCCAAGGGGTATCAGATCAGCCAGTACGAGGAACCGGTGGTCAAGGGCGGCGTCGTGACCTTCGACCTGGAGGGCGTGCCGCACCAGGTGCTCCTGACCCGGGCGCACCTGGAAGAGGATGCGGGCAAGTCGCTGCATGAAGACTTCCACGGGCGTTCCGGCATCGACCTGAATCGTGCCGGGACGCCCCTGCTCGAAATCGTGACGGAACCGGTGATGCGCAGCGCCGCGGAAGCGGTGGCCTATGCCCGCACCTTGCACCAACTGGTGACCTGGATCGGGATTTGCGATGGCAACATGCAGGAGGGGTCGTTCCGCTGCGATGCCAACGTCTCGGTCCGGCCGCGCGGACAGGTCGAGTTTGGGACGCGCTGTGAGATCAAGAACCTGAATTCCTTCCGCTTTCTGGAACAGGCCATCCTGCATGAATTTGAACGGCAGGTCGAGTTGCTGGAAAGCGGGGGTAAGGTGGTTCAGGAAACCCGCCTGTACGACCCCGAGCGGGATGAGACACGGGCCATGCGCTCCAAGGAAGATGCCCAGGATTACCGCTATTTCCCGGATCCGGACCTGCCGCCCCTGTGTATCGATGCCGCCTGGATCGAGCAGGAACGGGCCGCCCTGCCGGAATTGCCGGCGGCTCTGGCGCAACGTCTGCAGACCCGGTTTGGTCTGTCCGCCTATGACGCCGGTTTGCTGACCGCCTCCCGGGAATGGGCCGATTATTTTCTGACCATGACGGCGGAAGGCACTCTGGACCCCAAACTCTGTGCCAACTGGATGACCGGAGAATTGGCCGCTACCCTCAAGCGGATGGGGCGGGAGGTGCAGGATTCCTGCGTGAGTGCCTCTCAACTGGCGGCTTTGCTGCGACGGATCCAGGACGGCACCCTGTCGGGCAAGATGGCCCGGGAGGTATTCGAGATCCTGTGGCAGGAGGGAGGAGAGGTGGATGCGCTCATCGAGGAGCGTGGCCTCTCCCAGGTCTCGGACAGCGGGGTGCTGGAAAAGTTGATCGATGAATTGTTGGCGGCTCATCCGGCCCAGGTGGAGGAGTTTCGCGCAGGCAAGGACAAGGTTTTTGGTTTTTTTGTGGGGCGAGCCATGAAGGCCAGCGGTGGGCGTGCCCATCCGCAACAACTCAACGAGTTGCTGCGCCGCAAATTGAGCGGGTCCTGAGCGCGCGTGATGACCCGAACCGCATCGTCCGTCGGCATCGTCTCTGCCCGGGAAGCGCATTTCGAGGTTCCCCTGCGCCTGTCCTCGGGCGCGGTATTGCCGCGCTACCAACTGGTGTATGAGACCTACGGGACCCTCAACGAACGGAAGGACAACGCCATCCTGGTCTGTCATGCCCTGTCCGGTTCCCATCATGTGGCGGGGCAGTATGCCGGGGATCCCCGTGCGGTGGGTTGGTGGGACAACATGGTCGGGCCCGGCAAACCCGTGGATACGGACCGGTTTTTTGTGATCGGGGTCAACAATCTGGGGGGGTGTCACGGTTCGACGGGCCCCGCCAGCGTGAACCCGGCCACGGGCCAGCCCTATGGGTCGGGTTTTCCGTTTCTGACGGTGGAAGACTGGGTCGAGTCCCAGGCACGCCTGGCGGATCATCTGGGGATTTCCACCTTTGCGGCCGTGATGGGGGGGAGTTTGGGGGCCATGCAGGCCCTGCAATGGACGATCCGTTTTCCGGAACGGGTCCGCCATGCCCTGATCATCGCCGCCGCCCCCTGCCTTTCTGCCCAGAATATCGGTTTCAATGAAGTGGCGCGTCAGGCCATCACCGGCGATCCCCATTTCTACGGGGGAGATTTCTATGCACAGGGCGTCGTGCCGGAACGCGGGCTGAGCCTGGCGCGGATGTTGGGGCACATCACCTACCTGAGCGATGACGCCATGATGACAAAATTCGGGCGCGAATTGATCGGAGGCACGCCCCGTTTTTCTCTGGAAGTGGAATTCGAGATCGAATCCTATCTGCGCTACCAGGGAAAAAAGTTTTCGGAACGGTTTGATGCCAACACCTATCTGATCATGACCAAGGCCCTGGATTACTTCGATCCGGCGCGGGCCACGGGCGGCGATCTGGCACGGGCCCTGAAGCCGGCGCGCGCGCAGTTCCTGGTTCTGTCCTTCACCACGGACTGGCGTTTTTCTCCCGCCCGCTCCCGTGAGATCGTCCAGGCGCTGCTGGACAACCGGGCGGTGGTGAGTTATGCGGAAATCGATTCCAACCAGGGGCATGATGCCTTTCTGATGGAAAACGAGGATTATTTTGCGGTGATGTCCGCCTATCTCGACCGAATTGCCGGGGAGTGCAGCCCATGATCCGCGCCGACTATGAACTGATTGCCCAGGGCGTGTCCATGGAAAGCCGGGTGCTCGATCTGGGCTGCGGGGACGGTCAGTTGCTGGCCCATCTCCAGCGCGTCCGACGGGTCAGCGGGTACGGCATCGAAATCGTTCCGGAGCGGGTGGTGGCTGCGTTGCGCAACGGGATTCCGGTGTTGCAGGTCAATCTGGAAGAGGGATTGTCGGGTTTTTCCGACCATTCCTTCGATACCGTGATCCTTTCCCAGACGTTGCAGGCCATGCGTCACACGGAAGAAATCCTGCGGGAAATGTTGCGGGTGGGGCGCGAAGGGATCGTCACCTTCCCGAATTTCGGTTACTGGAGACACCGCTGGCAGGTTTTGAACGGGACCATGCCCAAGTCCGCGGATATGCCCTACGAATGGTACGACACCCCCAATGTCCACCTCTGCACGTTGCGTGATTTCGAGGCGCTGTGCGCCCATAGCGGCGTACAGGTCATGGAGCGGCGCGTGATGAATCCGGCAGGGCACCCCGTGGAACTCATGCCCAACCTGTTGGGCAGCCTCGCCTATTACCGCATCCGCTCCCGGGAATGAGCGCCGGTTTCCTGAAGGCGCGTGACGGCGCCCGGTCCCTGGGCGTGATTCTCCTGCTCGGGTTTTCTTCCGGGCTCCCGCTCTCCCTGAGCGGCGCCACCCTGCAGGCCCGCCTGACCACGGAGGGGATCCCGCTGACGCAGATCGGCTGGATCACCCTGGCGGGACTTCCCTATACCCTCAAGTTTCTTTGGGCTCCCTGGCTGGACCGGTTTTCCCTGCCTTTTTTGGGACGGCGGCGCGGCTGGATCCTGGTCACCCAGATTCTGACACTGGGGCTGATCCTGGTTCTGGGGCATACCCGGAGTTCGGCTCCCCCCGTCCTGCTGGCCTCCATTGCGCTGGGGCTGGCCCTGGCCTCCGCCACCCAGGACATCGTGGTCGATGCCTACCGGACCGATCTCCTTCCCCCGGAGGCGCGCGGATTGGGCGCCAGTGCGGCCATGCTGGGTTATCGTCTGGCCATGCTCTGTGCGGGGGCCCTGGCCCTGGTGTGGGCGGCCCGGGTGGGTTGGACGGATACCTACGATGTCCTGGCCCTGGCCCTGGGGGTGGGCATCCTTGGGACCCTCTGGGCGCGGGAACCCGAGGCGCCCGACCCGGTGTCGGGATCCTGGCGCGAGACCCTGAAGGGGCCGTGGCAGGATTATTTTGCCCGTCCCGGCGCCCGTGCCCTGCTGAGCCTGGTGGTGCTGTACAAACTGGGGGATGCCCTGGCCTTTGCCCTGTCTTCCGTTTTCCTCTTGCGCGGGTTGGGTTTTGGCCTGGCCGAAGTCGGGACCATCGGCAAGGGGGTGGGGTTGATGGCCACTCTGGCAGGCAGTTTCGTGGGGGGCGCGCTGATGCTCCGCTGGGGCATCTACCGCAGCCTGTGGTATTTTGGCTGGATTCAGGGGTTGGCGACCCTGTCTTTCGCGGGATTGGCCGCCTGGGGGCACCACTTCCCGGCCATGGTGGGGGCGGTGTTTCTCGAAAACTTCACCAGTGGCATGGGCACCAGCGCCTTTGCCGCCCTGCTCATGAGTTTGTGCACGCCGCGCTATAGTGCGACCCAGTTTGCGCTGCTCTCGGCGCTGGCGGCCATCGGGCGGGTCTCCATGGGGCCGGTGGCGGGCCTGTTGTCGGAACGGGCGGGCTGGGAAGTGTATTTTTTGGTGGCAACCGTGGCGTCTTTGCCCGGGTTGGGGCTATTGCGGGTTTTGCGACGGCATATCCTGGCCCTGGAGTGCGAGCGCCGTTGATTCAATGTTTCGACCGACGATCGAGGTCAGGGGGAGATGGGGGTGAGTGATTTTTCCGAGCGTTTCATCGCCTTTGCCGTGGAACGGCAGGTGATTCGGTTTGGTGCGTTCAAGACCAAGGCGGGGCGCTTGTCGCCCTATTTTTTCAACGCCGGATTGTTCAATACGGGGGCGGCCCTGGCCACCCTCTGCGAATTTTATGCCGATGCCATCGAGGCGCAGGCGCCTCCCTTCGATCTTCTCTTCGGGCCTGCCTACAAGGGGATTCCGCTGGTGGCAGGCATTGCCATGACGCTGGCGCGGCGGGGAAGGGATGTGCCTTTTGCCTACAACCGCAAGGAAGCCAAGGATCATGGCGAAGGCGGCGTCCTGGTGGGGGCGGACCCGCAAGGGAAACGCGTACTGATCGTGGATGACGTGATTTCGGCCGGGACCTCCGTGCGCGAATCGGTGGTTCTGCTCAACCAGGCCCAGGCCGTTCCGGCGGGGGTGGTGATTGCCCTGGATCGCATGGAACGCGGCCAGACCGAGCGCTCGGCCACGCAGGAAGTGACCCGCCAATGGGGGCTCCCGGTCTGTTGCGTGGCGACCCTCGAGCATCTGGTGGCCCATCTGGACCGGGATCCGACCCAGGTCGAGACGCTCCGGCATTTGCATGCCTACCGCCGGCAGTACGGGGTCGGCGGACCTACTGGTTGAGGCGGATCAGGATTTCCTCCAGCTTGTCGGGATCGTGGGTGGAGAGGATGCGCCTGACCGGGCTCTGGAGGTCGGCCAGGCTGGTTTTCAGGATGACCTGTTTGACTTCGGGCAGATGGGCGGGATGCATGGAGAATTCGCGCAGGCCGAAGCCGAGGAGCAAACGGGTCAGAGTGGGGTTGCCAGCCATTTCGCCGCATACGGCGATGGGTTTTCCGGCTTTCCGGGCCGTGCGCAGGGTGTGGGCAATGAGCATCAGGACGGCGGGATGGAGCGGGTCGAAGAGGTGGGCCACGGCGTCGTCGGTGCGGTCGATGGCCAGGGTATACTGAATCAGGTCATTGGTGCCAATGGACAGGAAGTCCAGTTTGTCCAGGAACAGGGGGAGAGCCAGCGCGGCTGCGGGAACCTCGATCATTCCGCCAATGGGGAGATGAAGATTGAAGGGGACGGCTTGCTGGGTGAGTTCAGCCTTGGCCTGTTCCACCAGAGTCAGGGTCTGGAGCAATTCGGAGCGACTGGACAGCATGGGCAGGAGCATCTGGACCTGGCCAAAGTGTGAAGCGCGCAGGATGGCGCGGATCTGGGTCAGAAAGATCTGGGGTTCGGCGAGACAGTAGCGAATGGCCCTCAGCCCCAGTGCCGGGTTCAGGGTCGAAACGATGCCGCTGGGTTCCACGGGTTTGTCGGCGCCGATGTCGAGCGTGCGAATGGTGACCGGCAAACCCCGCAGGGCTTCGGCGACCTGTCGGTAGGCATGAAACTGTTCTTCCTCGCTCGGCAGGCTGGAGCGGTTCATGAACAGGAATTCGGTGCGGAACAGGCCGATGCCCCGTGCGCCGCTTTTTTTGACGGCATCCACGTCGCCGGGCAGTTCGATATTGGCGAGCAACTCGATCGGCGTGCCATCCAGCGTGGTGGCGCGGGTGGTGCGCAGGCGCTTCAGTTTCTGCCGTTCCAGGGACCATTGTTCCTGACGCAGGCGATACTCGGCCAGAATCTGGTTGTCCGGGTTCACGATCACGACCCCGGCCATTCCGTCCACGATCAGGAGTTCTCCCTCGCGAATCATTTGCCAGGCATGGTGAAGGGCCACGACCGAAGGGATGCCCAGACTGCGGGCCAGAATGGCGGTATGGGAGGTCGCACCGCCAATGTCGGTAATGAAGGACTGGAACGGGTGTTCCTTGAACAGGACCATGTCTGCCGGACTCAGGTCGTGGGCCACCAGAATCCGGTCAGCCGCCTCATGCTGGGCGGGCAGGTTCGGCGCAGGTTGTCCGGTCAGCGCCTTGAGCAGGCGTTCGCCCACCTGCCAGATATCGTCCCGACGCTGGCGCAGGTAGGGATCTTCCATCTGTTCGAACTGGTTGATCAGATGATCCAGTTGTTGTTTCAGCGCCCACTCGGCATTGCACCCCTGTGTTTGAATGCACTGTTTGGGGGTGCGTGCCAGCATCTCGTCCTTCAGGATCAGTCGGTGCAGTTGCAGGAAGGTTGCCATTTCGGCAGGAGCGCCTGGCGGGATTTGCCGTTCCAGTTCCTCGAGTTCCCGGGTGACCTGATGGAGGGCCTGTTCGAAGCGCTGAATCTCGGCGGGTCGCTGCTCGGGAAGCACGATGTAATGGGTGACTTCCAGGGTGGTTTGGGAGAACAGGTGCGCCCGTCCGATGGCAATGCCGTGGGCGACTGCACTGCCATGAAGCGCGAAACTCATTTCATTCGCCCTCGTCGAAACGGTTCTCGATCAAAGTGGTCAGCGCCTGGAGCGCTTCCGCTTCCTTTTCCCCGCGTGTTTCCAGCTTGATCCAGCTGCCACGGCCTGCCGCCAGCATCATGACGCCCATGATGCTCTTGGCATTGACCTGTCGTCCATTGCGTTCGATCCGGACCTCGCAGGGATAGGCCGAGGCGATTTGCGACAGTTTGGCGGAAGCACGGGCGTGGAGCCCAAGTTTATTGATGATCTGGATATCCTGGGAAGGCATGGCGGGTCTCTGGGAAAAGTCCCTCCATTCTATCAGGGCGCCGCGCTTTCGGGCAGTCCCAGACGATGGGCCGGAAAACGAAGGGCAAAGCTACTGCCTTCGTCCGGTTGGCTGTCGATGGTGAGGGAGAGATCATGATGCAGGGCGATTTGCTTGACGATCGACAATCCCAGGCCCGTTCCCCCGGTGTCCCGGGAGCGGGCCTGATCTACCCGGTAGAACCGTTCCGTGAGACGGGGGATGTGTTCGGCAGAGATGCCAATACCCGTGTCCTGCACCGCAAAGATTCCCTCGCCCCCTTCCTCGCGCCAGGACAGCGTGATTCGTCCGCCCGGTGGCGTGTAGCGGATCGCATTGGCCACCAGGTTACCGAAGGCGCTCGCGAGTTCCGATTCGATCCCCAGCAGGGTGCGCTGATCGAAGTCCCCCTGGGTATCGACGGTATGCTGACCCCGGCTCAACTGGCTTGCCATCTGCAGCATTTGGGTGAGCAAGGCAGAAAGGGGGATGGGGGTGAGCGGCGCGACTCCGGTCTGGCTTTCCAGGCGGGACAGGGAGAGCAGTTCTTCCACCAGTCGGCGCATCCGGTCGGTCTGGGTTTCCATGGTCTGAAAAATGCGTTTCCGGGTGGCGGACGGCAGTGATCCGCTGTTTTGCAGGGTTTCGATGAACCCCCCCACCACGGTGAGGGGGGTGCGCAGTTCATGGGACACATTGGCCACGAAATCGCGCCGCACCTTTTCATCCCGTTCCCATTGGGTGATGTCCTGGGTGACCAGCATGCGTTCGTCGATGCTGTAAGGAATGAGTTGCAGGGCCAGGGAGAGGTCCTGCTGGGCGCGTCGGTGCAGGGTGAAGCGCTGGTCGGGAGCGGGTTTCTGGTCCAGGAAGTTCTGGAACTCGGTCTGGCGGATGAGATAGGGCAGACTTTGCCCCCGATCCTGTTCCAGATGAATCTGTAAATGGGCTTCTGCGGCCGGGTTGCACCAGAGGATGCGGTGGGTCTGGTCAAGGATCACGATGCCGCTGGGCAGCAGGGTCAGGGCCTGCTGGAAACGATCGATGGCCTCCTGGCGGCGGATCTGGTCCTCATCGATGCGCCGTTCCAGGGAATGCAGACGCCCGAAAACCTGTTCCCAGGTTCGTCCCGGCTGGTATCCCGGGGAGAGTTTCTGTTCCTGGAGCCAGCGGTGCAGGGCTTGCAGTTTCCAGGCGTCCCGCGCGGCCACGGCCCCCATGAACAGGGCCAGCAGTCCCAGGCCCCAGGCCCAGCCCCAAAGGGCCGTGATCCCGGCACACAGGACCAGGACCGTGACGAGGACTCCCAGAATGTATCTGACAAACGACCGCATGATTCGCCAACCTGCAAAAACTGAAAATCAGAGAGTACACCCTCGCCGGGGTGGCGGGTGAGTCATCCGTTCAGACGAGAGCCGTCAGGCGATAACCCGCCCCCCGGACGGTTTGCAGGAACCGGTCATGGCCGGTGGTTTCCAGGGCAGAGCGGAGACGACGGATGTGGACGTCCACCGTGCGTTCCTCGATGAAAACGTGATCCCCCCAGACGTGATCGAGAATCTGGGTTCGGGAATAGACCCGCTCCGGGTGGGTCATGAAAAAGTGGAGCAACTTGAACTCGGTGGGTCCCAGAGGGATCTCCGCGGTTCCTGCATGAACCCGGTGGGTGGTAGGGTCCAGGGACAGGGTCTTGAAGAGGACCGGATCCTCCGTCATCTGGGGTGCGCGCCGACGCAACACGGCCTTGATGCGCGCATTCAGTTCCCGGATCGAGAAGGGTTTGGTGATGTAATCATCCGCGCCGGATTCCAGTCCGAGCAGTTTGTCCGCTTCATCGACCCGTGCCGTCAGCATGATGATCGGGACACGCTGGGTCCGCTGGTGGGCGCGCAGGCGCCGGACCAGGTCCAGGCCGCTCATGCCGGGTAACATCCAGTCCACCAGGATCAGGTCGGGAAGCATGTCCTGCACGCGCGAAAGGGCCTCCAGTCCGTCGGAGGCCACCTCGGTTTCGTGACCGGCCTGAGCCAGGTTGAGGGTAATCAGTTCCTGAATGGCGACTTCATCTTCCACGACCAGAATATGGGCTCCCAAATTCGCCTCCATAGGGGGAATCAAATCAATATGCGTGTCCATGAGGAGGTGTTATACGCCCTTCATGTGACTGTCATATTACAGCAAGCGGTGGACGCGCCCGCCCTTTCCTTCAGGTGCGATTTGATCCCTGAATCAGGGGAATGCGGAACAGGCGACATTCGAGCGCGCCATTGTAGAGCGGGGTTCGGCGCGCGACCTTGAGACGCAGGAATTTGGGAAGCGTCAGGTCGGCGCTGAACAGGCAGGCCGTCCAGCCGGCATAACGCTGCTTCAGGGTATTGCCCAGTTCAGGGTAGAACAGGGACAACTCGGCTTGTTCTCCGAGTCGTACTCCATAGGGCAAGTTGCTGAGCAGCAGCCCCGAAGGACAGGGCGGGGAAGATTCCAGGACATTGACCTGCTTCAGGGTCACGCACTCTTCCAGTCCGTCCGCGGCCAGATTGAGACGGGTGAGTTCCAGGGCGTCGCCCTTCAGGTCCCGGCCCCACAGGGGCAAGGCGGTGGGGGGCAGGACCCGGGCCCGGGCTTCCTCGAGCAGGGCGGGCCAGTGTTGGGCCACCGGCCACGAACGCAGGTGCTCAAAGGCGAAGGAACGGTTCAATCCCGGTGCGCGCTGCAGACTCTGGGCCGCCGCCTCCAGCAATATCGTGCCTGCCCCGCAGAAGGCATCGAGCAGGGGCAGTCCGGGTTGCCACTGGGCCAGGGCCAGCAATCCCGCCGCCAGATTGCGTTTCAGGGGGGCCTCCCCTCCCTCCGGCCGCGCCCCGCGTTTGAACAGCGCATCGCCGGAGGTATCCAGGGAGAGGGTGAAATGGGTGGCATCCAGAAACAGATGGACGCGGATCTCGGGCTGATGGGTGTCGATGGAAGGGCGCTGACCCTGCTGTGCGCGAAAATGGTCGCAGATGGCATCCTTGATGCGGAGCGTGGCAAAATCCAGGCTCCGCAGGGGCGAATGATGGGCCCGGGTGTCGACCTTCAGGGTTCGTTCCACGCAGAACCAGTCGCTCCAGGGCAGGCGCACCGCCTGATCGTAGAGTTCCTGTTCGGAGCGATAGGTGCCCCTGGCCACTTGCCAGAGCACCCGGCTGGCGAGGCGGCTTTCCAGATTGACGCGCATGGCCAGGCGGTAAC
Source organism: Ferrovum sp. (assembly GCF_027317285.1). NCBI lineage: Bacteria > Pseudomonadati > Pseudomonadota > Betaproteobacteria > Ferrovales > Ferrovaceae > Ferrovum > Ferrovum sp. The sequence goes on from NZ_DAHVHV010000015.1 coordinate 24,555, forward strand.
TTCCCGTGAAACCCACCCCGGAGTCCCGGGGTTCGACGTTCCGGGCGCCCAGGGAAGCCAGTTCCTGGGACAGTACGCCTTCCAGCCCGCGCGGGCATGGGCAGAAAAAGAAAGGGTCGGAAGGATTCATGAAGAGACTCAGAAGGGTTTGAAGACCACCAGAATGACCACGGGGATGAGCACCAGTACCGGAAACTCATTGAACCAGCGGTACCAGACATGGCCGTGGGGATTCTGGTCCCGGGCCAGGGCCCTGACCAGGGCGCCACACCAGACGTGGTAGGCCACCAGCAGGGTCACGAGGGCCAGTTTGGCATACAGCCAGCCGCCCCGGTCATCCAGTCCGAAGGCCATGAACAGGCCGGAAAGGAGGGTGAACACGCCCCCGGGCGTGGTGATGCCCCAGAATAACTTGCGCTCCATGATCTTGAAGCGTTCCCGCCCCAGGGTATCCGATTCCGGGCATTGCGCGTGATAGACGAACAGGCGGGGGAGGTAAAACAGCCCGGCAAACCAGGTTACCATGGCCATGATGTGGAAGGACTTGATCGAAAGCAGCAGCACGGGTTTCTCGGAGGCAGATTAGGAACGACAGACCAGACTAACCCAGTTGCGCAACAGGATCAAGCGTTGGTGAAAGAAATGGTCGGCTCCGGGGACCACCAGGACGGGGAGATCCTGCGGTTCAGCCCAGCGCAGCACGTCCGTCAGGGGCACGGTGGTATCCCGTTCTCCGTGGATGACGAGGGTCTGGGGCGGGACGGTCCCCACCGGGAAATGGCCCACCGCAGGGGCCACCAGAACCAGACGCTGGCAGGGCAGGGTGCGGGCCACTTCCGTCATGACGAAGGCGCCAAAGGAAAAGCCGCCCAGCAGCAGCGGGACGCCGGCGGTTTCCTGCGCGGTCAGCGCGTGGAGGGCCAGCCAGTCCTCCGTTTCGCCGGGTCCCTGCGTGAAGTTTCCGGCGCTCTTGCCCACCCCCCGAAAGTTCATGCGCCAGGTGACGCAACCCAGGCCGGTGAAGGCGCGGGCCAGCGTCTGGGTGACCTTGTTGTTCAGGGTGCCGCCAAACAGCGGGTGGGGGTGGGCCACCAGGGCCAGACCGCGGACCGGCCCCGGGGGCCGGTCGACGACGGTTTCCAGAAGACCGGCGGGGCCGGGAATCAAACGGGTTTCGGAGGAGAACTCACTCATGGGCGGGCGGGTCGGGGAGACGCACGCAGGTGTGCCGGAATTGTTCGGCACGGTTCACGTACACTTCGGCATTCTGCGCCAGTCCGGCAATCTCCTGCTCGTTCAGGGTGCGGATGACCCGCCCGGGACTCCCCACCACCAGGGAGTTGTCGGGGATCTGCTTGCCTTCGGTGATCAGGGCATTGGCGCCGATCAGACAGTTTTTGCCGATGACGGCATGATTCAGGACCACCGCCCGGATGCCGATCAGCGAACCAGCGCCCACCGTACAGCCATGCAATACGGCGCCATGTCCGATACTGACATTTTCTGCCACGCTGAGGGGGGCCCCGGGGTCGGTATGGAGCAGTGCGCCATCCTGCACATTGCTGCGCCGTCCGATGTGAATCGGTTCATTGTCGCCGCGCAGGACTGCCTGGCACCATACGCTGGCCTGGTCCTCCAGAACGACCTTGCCGATGAGGGTGGCACTTTCCTCGACAAAGGCCGAGGGAGAAACTTGAGGGGCGTCTGAGCCCAGACGATAGCGCATAGTCGGTCATCCATGAGGTTGAGAAGATTAAGGGGGCGCTAATTGGCTGGACCATCCATCCAGATCATCCAGGCCAGCGCCAGCAAAATGCCAAACAGGATGCCCATGCCCGTCATCAGGAAGATCATCCAGCGCTGGGTCTGGCGATGTTGCTGACGCAACCGCGCCACTTCGCCGGTCAGGGCGTTTTGCTGGACACTTTCCTCGAGGGCGCGATGGACCAGACGGGGGAGTTGGGGAACCAGGGTGACCCACTGTCCGCCTTCCCGTTTGACGGCCTTGATCAGCCCACGCCAGCCCACCTGTTCGCTCATCCAGCGTTCCAGGAAAGGTTTGGCGGTTTTCCACAGGTCCAGTTCGGGGTCGAGGTCCCGTCCCAGTCCCTCCACATTCAGCAGGGTTTTTTGCAGCAGGACCAGTTGGGGCTGGATTTCCATCTGGAAGCGGCGGGAAACCTGAAAGAGGCGCAGCAGCACCTTGCCGAAGGAGATTTCGCGCAGGGGTTTGTCGAAAATGGGTTCGCAGACCGAGCGAATGGCCGATTCGAACTCGTTGGCGCGGGTCTGGGCAGGTACCCATCCGGCTTCGATGTGGGCCTCGGCCACCCGTTGATAATCGCGTTGAAAGAACGCCAGAAAATTCTGTGCCAGATAGTTTTTATCCTCGGCGGTCAGGGTGCCGATGATGCCAAAATCCAGGCCGATGTAACGTCCGTCCTCGGCCACCTGGATATTGCCCGGATGCATGTCGGCATGAAAAAACCCATCCCGGAACACCTGGGTGAAGAAGATCTCCACGCCGTCCCGCGCCAGTTTGGGAATGTCCACGCCCTGGGCACGGAGCCGGTCCACCTGGCTGATGGGCATGCCGGACATGCGTTCCATGACCATCACCCGGGTATCGCAGTAATCCCAGTAGACCTCGGGGATGATGAGCAGACGCCGGTCAGAAAAATTACGCCGCAACTGGCTGGCGTTGGAGGCCTCCACCATCAGGTCCAGTTCGTCGGACAGGTGCTTGCGAAATTCGGCCACCACCTCTACCGGGCGCAGACGCCGGGCTTCCTTGAACCCGTATTCGAGCAGCCGGGCCAGGGTGAGCATGAGGGCGACATCGCGCTGGATGATGCGATCCACCTCGGGGCGCAGAATCTTGACCGCCGCTTTTTTGCCGTCCTTGAGAACGGCAAAATGGACCTGGGCCACGGAGGCACTGGCGATGGGCGTGACATCGAATTCGGCAAAGACCTGGGCCAGCGGACGCCCATAGGTTTTTTCCAGGATCCGGATGGCGTCCTCTCCGGGAAAGGGCGGCACCTGATCCTGGAGGCGGGCCAATTCGTCGGCGATGTCGGTCGGAATCAGATCCCGCCGGGTGGAGAGGGCCTGGCCGAATTTGACGAAAATGGGCCCCAGGCGCTCCAGGGCCAGGCGCAGGCGCAGGGCGCGGGGCGTGCTGAAACGGCGCCAGAACAGCAGGGAGCGGCTGAGGCGGCGCAGGGGGCCCAGGCGGTCATGGGCCAGCACCAGTTCGTCCAGACCGTAGCGCAGGACGACGTAAAAGATGAAGACAACCCGCCAGATCCGCATCAGCGTAGTCTGCCCAGGCGTTGTTCCAGGCGTCCGAGGTCTTCATCCAGTTGGTGGACTTGCCGGGCGAAATGTCGGGCCTGGGCCTGACTGGGGAGCAGGTGGATTTCTTCCGTGGCGTATTCCTGGAGCATGCACCGGGAACGGGACAGCGTTTCCCGCGCCCAGGCGCCACCCTGTCTCAGAAGAAGGCCCAGGCGATGGGCGCTCCGGTCGCCCACCGCCCGGCTCAGCAATTCCTCCAGATCCGGGCGGAAATGTCGGGCCAGAAACCCGATCTCGGTGGCCAGGGCGCTGTTCCCGGAAAGATGCAGGTGGTGGAGCGCCTCTGCGGGGCGCAGGAGCAGCAGCGGCAGCGCAGAGGGCGACAGGTCGAGGGTCAGGGCGGGCACGGGCGGGCGTTCCCGGTTCAGCACCAGGGAACCGCGCTCATCGATGGTAAAAAACAGGGTCCAGGTGCCCACGTTCAGGACGAGCGTCTGTCCGGCAAAGGGACGAAGCCGTTCCAGCGCCCAGGGCGCTGTATCCAGCAGGGCATGAAGTCCGCGCGATACGATCCGGGCCGGGTCTCTCATCCCCATTTGTAGCCTCGGTGCAGGGCCACCACGCCGGCACTCAGGTTGAACCATTCGACGTTTTCGAAGCGCGCCTGGGTCATCAGGGCGCCCAGGGTTTCCTGGTCGGGATGCATGCGGATGGATTCGGCCAGGTACTGGTAACTTGCCTCGTCGTTGGCGATCCATCGGCCAATTCTGGGAATCACCTGAAAAGAATAGAGGTCGTAGAGGGGCTTGAGCGGTTCCCAGACCCGGGAGAATTCCAGGATCAGGGCACAACCGCCCGGTTTCAGGACCCGGTACATTTCTTCCAGGGCCCGCTCCTTGTGGGTCATGTTGCGTAGCCCGAAGGCCACGCTGACGCAATCGAAGTAAGCGGTGGGGAAGGGTAACCGTTCGGCATCGCATTGCAGGGTGGGAAGCAGGAATCCCTGGTCGATGGCCCGGTCCCGTCCCCGGCTGAGCATGGCAGGATTGATGTCGGTCATCACGACCAGTCCTTCCCGGCCGGTTTTTTTTGCAAAACCCCGGGCCAGATCCCCGCTGCCCGAAGCCAGGTCGAGGACGCGTTGCCCGGAACGGACGCCGGATACCTGCAGGGTGAACTTCTTCCAGAGGCGGTGCATGCCGACCGACATGAGGTCGTTCATCACGTCGTAGCGGGAAGCCACCGAGTCGAAAACCGCAGCGACCTTGCCGGCCTTTTCATCTTCTGCGACGGATTGGAAACCGAAGTGGGTGTCTGTCATGATCGTCAGTGGGCATCGCGGCTGGCGCCGGCCGCTTCCATCCGGTTGAGGTAGTCGGCCCAGTATTCCTCCTGGTTGATGCCCAGATCGAGGAGGTAGTCCCAGGAGTAGATGCCGGTATTGTGCCCGTCGGTAAAGTGCAACTGGATGGCGTATTGTCCGACCGGGATGATTTCCTGGATGCCCACCTGGCGTTTCCCGGTCTGCAGGGTCTCCTGGCCGGGGCCATGCCCCCGGACTTCGGCCGAGGGAGAATACACCCGGAGAAACTCGATGGGAAAGTGATACTGGCGGCCGTCACTGAAGGTGATGTCAAGAACGCGCGTGGCCTGCTGGAGGGTGATTTCCGTGGGCCAGGGAGTGTCTGGAGTCAAACCTGCCATAACCATTCTCCGCGATAAAGGTTAAAATCTCAACCTGTGATGATACCCTAAATGGTTTGTAATGTTCGATGTCTCAAGTTGGCAGCAGATCCAGGCGTACCTCGTTCCCTTCCGGCGGCACCGGGAAATCCGGGTGATCGCGGTGAGCAAGGGGCAGGGGGCGGCCCAGATTTGTGCCGCCGCCGAGGCAGGGGTTCGTCTGTTCGGTGAAAGTTATGTCCAGGAAGCCCTCGGGAAGCAGGCGCAGGTGGGACGCGCCGACCTCGAGTGGCATTTCATCGGGCGCATCCAGCGCAATAAAACCCGGCTCATCGCGTCACACTTCCACTGGGTTCATGGCGTGACAGAGGAGGGTCAGGCCCGGCGCCTGTCCGAGGTCCGGACGGGAGACGGTCGGCCTCCCCTGCCCATTTGCCTGCAGGTCAACGTGAGCGGGGAAGCCGGCAAGGGAGGGGTCAGTCCGGCCCAGCTTCCGGATCTGGTCGAGGCGGTGGTGCAGATGCCGGGGGTGACCCTGCGTGGCCTGACGGCGCCTCCGGCTCCCCTGCGGGGGGACGAAGCGGCTACCCGCCATCACTTTGCGGCGCTGCGCCAGCAACTGGAATCCCTGCGCGCGGCGGGCCATGTCCTGGATACCCTGTCCATGGGGATGTCGGGAGATTATCCGCTGGCACTGGAAGAAGGCGCTACACTATTGCGACTGGGAACGATTTTGTTCGGACGGCGGGAGAATTGAAATGAGTATTCTGTTTGTGGGCGGGGGCAACATGGCGGCGGCGCTGATCGGGGGGCTGGTGGCCCATGGTCAGGCGCTTTCCGATATCGCCGTGGTCGAAGTGAATGAGCAGACTGCCGCGCAGTTGAGTGCCCGCTGGGGGATCCGGGTGTATGCCACCGTGCCGGCGGACCTGGGGGGGGCCAGCACGGTGGTTCTGGCCGTCAAGCCCCAGCAGATGACCGAACTTCTGGGCGGTTTCCCCGCGCTGCCTGCCGTGACCCTTCTGGTCAGTATCGTGGCGGGCTGGACCACGTCGCGCCTTTCTGCCGGACTGAAGGGGCATGCCAACCTGGTGCGTGCCATGCCCAACACCCCTGCGTTGATCCAGGCCGGGGTGACCGGACTCTTTGCGCTTCCCGGGGTTTCCGAAGAGGATCGGGCGCGGGTCCAGGCCATGATGCATGCCGTCGGGAGCGTGCACTGGTTGACCCGGGAATCCCAGATGGATGCGGTCACGGCCTTGTCCGGCAGCGGTCCGGCCTATGTATTTTATTTGATGGAGATCCTGCAACAGGCAGCGCTCGATCTGGACCTTCCGGCAGAAATGGGAAATGCCCTGGTGCTGGAAATGGTACGGGGTGCAGCGCTTCTGGCGTGTTCTGAAAAGGATGCGCCAGCCCGGTTGCGTCAGCGCGTCACCTCTCCGGGGGGAACCACGGCGGCAGCGCTGCGGGTGCTCGAGGAGGGCGCCTGGGCGCAGGTGATGAAACAGGCCGTGCAGGCGGCGGCCCAGCGTTCGCGGGAACTGGAGGGTGCGGTTTGATGATCGATTGGGGCAGGTCGCTGGTGGATCTGGCGGGTACTTTTTTTGCCAGCATGGCCGTATTGCGCTATCTGCTGGAAGGAGGGGGGGCGAAGCGTCCCAATCCGCTCATGAAACTGGCGGTGACCTCGACGGAGTTTGCCTTGCACTGGATTCGTCCGGTCCTGGCTGCCCTGCCGGGGCGGGACCGCTCCGCTCTGTTCTGGGCCTGGTTCCTCGACCTGGTCGTGGTCCTCTCCCACCTGAGTCTGCAAGTGCTGGGATCGGAAGGGGGGCAGTGGCATTTGCTGCCCTGGGGCATGGCGCTGGCGCTGGTGGAGGTGGTGCGCCAGATCCTGTATGTCTGGATGGCCGCCGTGTTTTTGCTGGCCGTGCTGAGCTGGATCAATCCCTACAGCCCGTTGCTGGGGGCCGTGGAGGGGTTGGTTCGCCCTTTTCTGGGGGTGTTGCGGCGCTTCATCCGTCCCCTGGGGAGCATCGACCTGAGCCCCGTCATCCTGATGCTTTTCTTTCAGTTTTCCCTGACGGTCGGGGTGGGGGGGCTGGAAATGCTGGTGCAGCGTCTCATGTGAAGATGACGTCGTACTGTTCCTGGTTGGGATCGTTCGAGGTCTGCAGGGTGATGGGTTTTCCGATGAAGTCGCTGACATTGGCCAGCGTCTGGGATTCCTCGTCCAGAAAGAGGTCGGTGACCAGCGGGTGGGCGATGATGCGAAACTCCCGTGCGTCGTATTGGCGGGCAACGCGCACGATCTCGCGCAGGATTTCATAACACACGGTCTGCGGGGTCTTGAGTTGGGCGCTGCCCCTGCAACAGGGGCAGGGTTCGCACAGCACATGGGCCAGGCTTTCGCGCGTGCGCTTGCGGGTCAGTTCGATCAGGCCCAGGGAAGTAAACCCGTTGACCGTGATGCGGGTACGGTCCCGTGCCAATGCCTTGCGAAATTCCTCGAGAATGGCCTGCCGGTGTTCTTCCGTATCCATGTCGATGAAATCGACGATGATGATGCCCCCCAGATTGCGCAGGCGCAGTTGACGCGCAACGGCATGGGCTGCCTCGAGGTTGGTCTTGAAAACGGTTTCATCGAAGTTGCGGTGCCCCACGAAACCGCCGGTATTGATGTCGATGGTGGTCATGGCTTCGGTCTGGTCGATGATCAGGTAGCCGCCTGATTTCAGGTCGACCCGACGTGACAGGGCCTTTTCGATTTCCTCTTCGACGCCGAACAGGTCGAAGAGCGGGCGGGCTCCGCTGTAATGCTCCAGGAAGGGAAGTGCCTGCGGACAGTAATGTTGGGCAAACTCCACCAGTTTGGCGTGATTCTCCCGGGAATCCACCATGATCCGGTCGGTATCCTCCATGACGAAGTCGCGGATGACCCGCTGTCCCAGGCTGAGGTCCTGATACAGAAGGTAGGGGGCCGTGGCCTGACGACAGGCTGACTGCAATTCGGTCCAGAGTTGGGTCAGGTACTCCAGGTCATGTCGGAGTTCCTTGTCGGAGGTGGATTCGGCCACGGTTCGGACGATGAATCCGCCCTGGGTGCAGCTGGGAATCAGGTTCTGAAGGCGTTCGCGCAGGATTTGCCGTTCATCTTCACTTTCGATCCGTTGCGAGACGCCGATATGATTTTCCTGGGGGAGATAGACCAGATAACGGCCCGCGATGCTGATCTGGGTGGAGAGACGGGCGCCCTTGGTGCCGATGGGGTCCTTGATGACCTGAACCAGGAGGGTTTGACCTTCTGAAAGGGTCTTTTCGATGGGGCACGGGGGGTTGTCCACATGCCGCGGGGTCCAGATGTCGCCGACGTGGAGGAAAGCCGCCCGTTCCAGTCCCAGGTTGACGAAGGCCGATTGCATGCCCGGCAGGATTCGGGCCACCCGTCCCCAGTAGATGTTGCCCACGATACCCCGCGCCGAGGACCGTTCGACGTGAATTTCCTGGGGAACGCCCAGTTCCATGATGGCCACGCGGGTTTCCTGAGGAGTGATGTTGACCAGGATCTGATTGTTCACGGATGTCTTCCTCAACTGTCTCGATGATAAGGGTGACCTTTCAGGATCATGACGGCACGGTAGAGTTGTTCCACCATCAATACGCGCGCCAGACCATGGGGCAAGGTCATGCGCGAGAGCGCCAGCGGCGCGCGCGAGTGCTCAAAAATGCGGGGATGAAGGCCGTCGGCACTGCCGATCACAAAGGCCAGCGAGTCCCCGGCCTGCTGGGCTTGCTCCAGTTTCCCGGCCAGTTCCAGGGTGGTCCAGAGGGCGCCCCGTTCATCCAGTGCATGGAAGGGGGTATTGCCCAGGGCGGCCAGAAGATCGTCTGCCTCCCGGGCCAGCAGTTGGGTGCGCGTGCGCCCGTCCTGGCGGGGGGCGGCCTTTAGTTCCACCACCTCCAGGGGGAATTCCCGGGGCATGCGTGCCTGGTAGGTCCGGGAAGCATCGGTGACCCAGGCGGGCATGCGCTGGCCCAGGGTGAGCAGGCGCAATTTCAAGGAGCGGGGTCCCCGACCTGGGGCGATGCCGGCCTGAGGGGGCCTTTCCACAGGGAAGACAGGTCATAGAAATCACGAACGGTAGGTTGCATGAGATGGACGATGATGTTGCCCAGATCCACCAGGATCCATTCGCCGCTTCGCAGGCCTTCCATGCCCAGAACCCTTGCTCCGGCGTCACGCACTTCGTCGGCCACATGGTGTGCCAGCGCGCGGGTCTGGCGGGTGGAATCGGCGCTCGCGATGACCAGGGTGTCGAACAGACTGGTCAGCGCACGAACATCCAGCACTTCGATATTCTTCGCCTTGATGTCTTCGAGAGCGTTGAGTACGGTGGGCAGCAGGGAACCTGAAACGGCGGGCGAGGAAACGGGTTCCGGGGAACCCGCGGGGACGGAGGGAGACAGGGATGCGTTCATGAGCGGGGGCGGTATAAGTGGTGGGTTTCGATGTAATTCAATACAGGCGGGGGCAACAAACCCTCCAGCGAGGAAAGGGAGTGGGCCAGGGCGTGGCGGATCTGGGTCGAGGAAATGGGGACGGGAGGCATTTCAAGGCGAATCATCCGTCCGCCCGGCGAGTTCTGGAGTTCTGCCACACTGCCCTGCCGCGCATCCCAGGCTTCGCGCAGAGCGGGGCTGAGGTGTTCGACGGGCAGGTCGAACCCCGGGCGGCACAGCACGACCACATGGGCCAGTTCGAGCACCCGCGTCCATTCCTTCCAGGTGGGGAGGTTGAGGAAGGCATCGCTGCCCAGAATCAGGCAAAAGGGTTGGTCGCTGCCATAGGATGCGTGCAGTTCCTCGAGCGTGTCCAGGGTGTACGTCGGGGTAGGACGGCGGACTTCCCGCGCATCCACCTCGATGAAGGGTTGCTGGACCACGGCCAACTCGGCCATGTGCAGACGGTCTTCGGCGGAAGCGCGCGGTTGCCGTTGCCAGGGAAACCCGGCCGGGATCAGCAGGACCTTGGACAGATCCAGTTGGGCGCGGGCGAATCGGGCCATGGCCAGGTGCCCATCATGGATCGGGTCGAAGGTCCCGCCCAGTACACCAATCATGGATTTCATCCGGTGCGGATTTCCCCGTGCCCCAGCACGATATATTTCTGGCTGGTCAATCCTTCCAGGCCAACGGGGCCGCGTGCATGCAGTTTGTCCGTGGAAATGCCGATTTCCGCCCCCAATCCGTATTCAAAGCCATCGGCAAAGCGGGTGGAGGCGTTGACCATGACGGAACTGGAATCCACTTCGCGCAGGAAACGTTGGGCATGTTCCCAATGGTTGGTGAGAATGGCATCGGTATGCTGGGAACCGTAGCGGGCAATATGGTCGAGGGCGGCGTCCAGGTCGGGCACGACCCGAATGGACAGGATCGGGGCCAGGTACTCGGTGGACCAGTCTTCCTCGGTGGCGGGAAGGGCCTGGGGAATCAGCGCGCAGGTCGTTTCGTCGCCCCGCAGTTCCACGCCTTTGGCCAGATACAGGGCGGCGAGGGGGGGCAGGAGGGACGGGGCGATGGCCTGGTGCACCAGAAGGGTTTCCATGGTGTTGCAGGTGCCATAGCGTTGGGTCTTGGCATTGTCCGCCACGCGCAGGGCCATGGGAATGTCCGCGTCGGCATCGACATAAGTGTGGCAGACGCCATGCAGGTGTTTCAGGACCGGCACCCGGGCCAGGGCTGAAATGCGCTCGATCAGTCCTTTTCCGCCCCGCGGGACGACCACATCCACCCACTGGGTCAGGGTGACCAGAATGTCCACGGCGGCACGGTCGGTCATGGGCAAGACCTGGATCAGGTCGGCGGGGAGCTGGGCAGACTCCAGTCCTTCATGCAGGGCGCGGGCAATGGTCTGGTTGGAATGGTGTGCTTCGGAACCGCCGCGCAGGAGACAGGCATTGCCCGCCTTGAGGCAGAGACCGGCGGCATCGGCGGTGACATTGGGACGGGACTCGTAAATGATGGCGATGACGCCGAGCGGGACCCGCATTTGCCCCACCTCGATGCCCGAGGGACGGCGGGTCAACCCGTTGATCGCACCCACCGGATCAGGCAGATCCGCAATCTGTTCCAGGCCGATGGCCATGGCTTCGATGGATTTGACGGTCAGGGTGAGGCGCTCGATGAAGGCTGCATCCTGCCCATGAGCCCGGGCATTGGCCACGTCCTGCGCATTGGCTTGCAGGAGTTTTTCCTGATCCCGGCGCAGAATCCGGGCCGCCGCGCGCAGCGCCTGATTTTTTGCCGCCGTGCTGGCGCGTGCACCGAGCCGGGCGGCCTGGCGGGCCCGCTGCCCCAAAGCATCGAGTTGAGCGAGAAGTGCTGCGTTCATGAGCCGAGATACCCAAAAATATGATGTAGATTCACGACGCCATTATAGGAGGTTACGGCTCTTTCCGCCATGAGCCTGCATCGATGCGGGTCTGCCCATTATCCCGGGTTGAGCGCACCCAACTTCAAACGTGAGCGCGATCCTGCAGCGCTTCAGGCGTCCAAACGACTCTCACGCCTGCTTCGCCACGGCAGCACGCTGAGCGGCGAACGTGGCTTCAACCTCTTCGGCTTTGAGGCCAACGGTTCGGATTGCGAGCATCGTGCAACACAGCTAAAATGTGCACGAGATCACCCCGCACCGCATAAAACAGACCATAAGGAAACCGGGGAAGGAGGGCTCGGCGAACACCGGGAATTACCTCAGCGTAAAGTAGCGGTGCCTGCTCAAGCCGTTTTAACTGTAATTCCACCGCCGCAATGAATTCCTCACCGAGTTCGGGGGTTTGCAATTCGTACCACTCTTGAGCCTCGCCAGTTTCGCGCAACGCGCGCCGAGAAAATTTCAGGCGGAAAGCCATGAACCATCTTTAAGTCGTGACTTGACTTGGTCCCAGGAATAACCCGCTTCCGGGTTCTCCTCAAATTCCTTCAAGCGTGCTTCGAGCTCAGCCTTTAATGCCGGAGAAACTTCCACGGCTTCAGGAACCGCTGCAACGCTGTCCCAAATGAGTTCAACGAGACGGATACGTTCCTGTATTGGAAGCCCAAGAATTTCGGTAATAGAAAACCTGTTCATGTCGCAGATTGTACTCTTTTCGAAGCAAGCCTTCATCATTCCCTTATTGCAGCGTCCTGATATGGCTCAGTTCCGGACCAAGGTGCACGCGGAGGCGCGACCGGTATGAGCGAAAATCGCCTGACCGACTACCTGGACCATATGCAGCAGGCTGCTACCGATGCCTGCGGCTTCGATGTGGTGTGGGACACCGTGCAAACGGCGCTGCCAGAGTTGCTAAAACATCTGTCTGAATTGGAAAGAAAATATCCAGGTTAACTGAGTTAGACATCACGTATGACCTACCGGGGTATCCGATTTTCGTGATTGATTTTTCTCTTTTCGACCCCGATGTTAATGTCTGTTAAACCGTGTTATGTGATTGACGACCTGGGTCTTGTTTCAGTATACTGATTCCGTGTTTTGTGATTTATCAGATAAACCGGCAGGAGGCCGTGATATGCCTACAGCAGCCCGCACCGCCACCGAATCCTTCCTTGACTCCCCCGAGTTCGAGGCTGCCCTTGCCAACGACGACGGCCAAGCGGCTAAGGAACACTTGGCCGCCGGCCGCCCCATCTACTACGGTGATGATCGCTACCCGGAGGGATTGATCAAGGAATACCCGGACGGCCACAGGCAGCTTATCGCCGTCAGCGCCGAAGGCAAGGTCACTGTCATCCGGCAACTCTAATGCCTCAGTTTTGGGTCGTTGCTGGTCCAAACGGCGCCGGCAAGACGACGGTTGCGGATCGTTGGCTGGCACCGCGCATCCCAGTCGTTTCTCCCGATTCCATCGCCGCCAGCCACGGCCTGAGCCCTATTCAGGCTGGCAAAGCGGCTGTCCGTGAGGCAGACCGACTGCTGGCGGCAGGCGAGAACTTCGCCATCGACACCACCCTCGCCGGCAACAGGGAGTTGACGTTGATGAAACGTGCCGCAGACGCGGGCTACAAGGTCAACCTGATCTTCATCAGCGTCAGGAGCCTGGAGCTTTGCCAAACCCGTATCCTGGAGCGCATCGATGGTGGAGGGCATGCCGTGCCGCCCAGCGACGTGGCCCGCCGCTACCAGCGTAGCCTGGACCATCTTGCTGTTGCTATCGACCTGGCGGACCGGGTGTTCGTGCTTGACAACACCGGCAAGAAGCGACGGCTGTTGTTCTCCATCGAGCATGGCCGGGTGAAGCACCTTTCCAATCGGCTCCCGGCTTGGGCCAATGCCGCGATCCCAAGCCACCTCATTCGTTCCAGAGGCCACGACTTCGGCCGCTAATGCCCACCAATATCCTTAACCTTCCGGCCTACAATATTACGGCGTTCGAAGAGAACGACCATGATTACCATGTCAGCGCCGAGACGGTCACCATTCCAGCGCTATGCCCCCACTGCCGTTCCGACAACCTGGTGGGTTTCGGCCGCCGAGAACAGATGGTGCGAGATCTGCCCATGCACGGCAAGCGCGTGGGGCTCTATATCGATACCCGCCGCTACCGCTGCCGGGCCTGCACCAAGACCTTCTACGAGACCTTGCCAGAGGTCGACGAGAAGCGCCTGATGACCAAGCGCCTTACCGGCTGGATGGGCAAGCAGTCTATCAAGCGCACCTTCGCCAGCATTGCCGAGGAAGTGGGCTGCACTGAATTTACCGTCAGATCCGTCTTCAGCGACTATGTGAATGAACTGGAAAAAACCATCCGCTTTGAGACTCCGAAGTGGATGGGCATTGACGAAATCCACCTCATCAAGCCGCGCGGGGTGATTGCCAACATTCAGGACAACACGATTGTCGAGCTGCTACCCAACCGGAACAAGGACACCGTGGTCCGTTACCTGTCCAGATTGGACGGGCGGGATCGCATTCAGTACGTGGCCATGGACATGTGGCAGCCCTGCCGGGATGCCTGCCAGTTCGTGATCCCCCAGGCCCAGGTCATCATCGACAAGTTTCATGTGCTGCGGATGGCCAACGAAGCCATGGAAAGGGTCAGGAAGGGCCTGCGGGAACGACTGACGCCCAAGCAAAAGCGCGGCCTGACCCATGACCGATGGGTGCTGCTGAAGCGCGAGCAGGAGCTTTCCGACAAGGAAGCACTGCACCTGTCCGGCTGGACCAGGAACTACGACGAGTTGGGCATTGCGTACCGGCTCAAGGAGGACTTCTTTGGTATCTACGAGGCCAAGTCCCAGGACGAAGCCCAGGGCCGCTACATCGCCTGGAAGCGGGGTCTGACGCCGGAGGTAGCGCCGGCCTTCTTCGATCTGGTGCATGCCTGGGATAACTGGAACCCGTGGATTCTGGGCTATTTCGACCACCCCATCACCAACGCCTATACCGAGAGCCTGAACAGTCTGATCCGGGTGATGAACCGCCTGGGTCGGGGTTACAGCTTTGAGGCGCTGCGGGCCAAGATACTGTTCTCTGAAGGCGCCCACAAACACAAGAATTCCAGGCCAAAGTTCGAGTGGAAGGAGCGCCAGCCGGCTTCCAACACCAAGGCATTCGTCATGGATTTTGAGGGACCGATAGTTGGGTTTATGGGGGTTGGGACGATGAAAAAAACAACACCATCAACACATCCGGAGAAAAACTACGGGGCCGATATATCAACACTCATCCAACTTGTTGAGGCAGGTGAACTTTGAGCCAATATCAATCACGAAAATCGGATACCCCGAATATGTAGGTTATATTTGACACGGCCATTTCTTGTTTATACAATAAAGGGGATGAGCTATGAATTTGACCCAGCCAAAAACGAAAGCAACCTCGACAGACATGGTTTGTTGTTGGTCGAAGCAGACGGCTTTGAATGGGAAACTGCCGTGGTTCGCGAGGACACGCGTAGGCAGTATGCCGAAACTTAAATCTGGGACGATCATCCCCACGCTCGATGAGACCGTGGCCATCGATGCGGGTATTGCGTCTGACTCTGATGCTCGTGAACTTGAGGCCGAATGGTTTTCACAAGCCAAACCCGCCAGCGAAGCATTTGCGCCTGAAACCTATACCGCGCTGGTCGCCATGAAACGCCCACGCGGTCGCCCAAAGGCAGACGAAACCAAGGTCTTCACCGCGATTCGTCTGGATGCCGATCTTTTGGAAGCCTTCAAGGCCACCGGAAAGGGCTGGCAGACCCGCGTGAATGCTGCCCTGCGTCAGTACATCGCAGAACATCCTATTATCCGATAATCATTGCCCCACACTCCAGGCCATGGATAAGGCTGGCATGGAAACTCTAGCTGAAGAAGAAAAGGCTCAAAAATTCCTCAGTCGCGTGACCGAGAAGGATGTGCGGAACCTGCTCAAGCGGTATCCGAAAACCTTGAAGCATCAGATCAGAGCCGGGTTCAAGACTTCATCCATGGGGTGGTGGCGTCCGTCATTCTGGACCCGGAGACCCGTACAGGCGAGATTAGATACCGTCTCGATTGGGGTTTTGCTGGCGTCCCCACGGGGATTCGAACCCCGGTTACCGCCGTGAAAGGGCGATGTCCTAGGCCTCTAGACGATGGGGACAGACACCTCGAAAGGTCAACATCTTTTGATCGATGTTGTAGAGAAGCGCAATTCTATCTGACTTTTGCTGGTTTGCCAAGAGGGTGTGAGCAGTGTTGTCGGCGCGAAGTGAAAATGTTCGATTTTCCTGTTTCTGGCGCCAGTCTGGAATTTTCGGACAGGTCCTGTGGTGGTCGAAACTCCCCCTGCTGGCTTCAGAAAGAAATGGTGGGTGGACTTTGGGTGGGGTGGTCCGTCGGAATCGAGCGCGCGTAAATGGAGGGCGGGTGCAGGACGGAAGAAACGTAATGACCGGCCAGACTCGCCACCAGCAGCGCAGGGACAAGCCCGTAACCGGACGTCATTTCGCTGACCATCATCACCGCCGTCAACGGAGCGTGAGTCACGGCAGCCAGAAACGCGCTCATGCCCACCAGGGTAAAAGCAGTCAACGAAGTTTCCGGCAGAAAAGTTTGGGCCACATGGCCAGCCAGCGTTCCGAGTGCAGCCCCGATAAACAATGTGGGCGTGAACACCCCCCCCACCGCTCCTGAA
>NZ_DAHVHV010000160.1:0-564 GCF_027317285.1 Ferrovum sp.
CCAGTCAATTGCCGGTAGCAAACTGGCATGAATCCATCGGCGACCCCACCTTGGCAGATGCCATTCTGGATCGTCTGGTTCACAACGCACATCAATTAATTCTGACCGGAGAATCCATGAGAAAACATAAAAATAGTTTGACTCAAAAACAAGTTTCAGAGTAAAACTAAAACCCCCGCGTCGCTACGCTCCGACTGTCCACTTTGCCGTGGACTGGCTGTCCAGTTTGCGTGGAATACGCATTGCAGAACCGACGGGTGCAGAGCAGGCCCTGAAGATGATTGGCCGTATCTATGCCGTGGAAGACGTCATCCGTACCGCAGCGCTGGGTGGGGAGGCCAAGCGGGATTATCGCTTGGCGCATACCAAACTGGTGGTGGATGCATCCTTTTCCTGGGTGGATGAGATGTTTCGTAAGCAGAATTCCTGCCCAGCAGTCCCCCTCACCAAAGCGTTGTACTATGCCCGTGAACGGGAAGCGACCTTGCGTGTATTTCTGAACGATCTGGAAGTACCCCCGGATACCAATCATCTGGAACGTGCCCTGCGGGTGATTCCCATGGG
>NZ_DAHVHV010000161.1:0-563 GCF_027317285.1 Ferrovum sp.
TGGAAACGGCGACAGCAAAAGCGTTATCGCGGCTGACTTGCAGTTTGGAAGGTTACCGCCGAACAGGCGGATTGGAAGAACCGTGCGCACAAACGGAAACAAATGCGCATAAAGGTTTGGAATGTTACCACCGAGCAGGTGGTTCGCTGCGTTAAAGCGGCGCAGTCTGGTTCTACACGCCTTCTGAAATATCCGATATAATGGGCGGCTTAGCGTGGCCAAGTAGCTCAGTTGGTAGAGCAGAGGACTGAAAATCCTTGTGTCGGTGGTTCAATTCCGCCCTTGGCCACCAACAGCCAACCCGGCTTTTAGAGCAAATCGGCGATCTCTGACGGCGTTGGGTTGTAATACCTGAGCAGCATCTTCGTGTCCTGGTGCCCCGTCATTCTGGCCAGATCCATGACGGGCAGTTTCTTGCTCAAGCGAAAAACGGCCTCATGGCGGGCGTCGTGGAAGTGGATATGGTCAAATTCGGCGGGGCGGTACTTCCTGAAGATCGTGTCTGCCGTCCCGGTGGACACCGTGAACACCCTTACCGGATCGATGCCCTCCGCCAGTCGCAG
>NZ_DAHVHV010000162.1:0-561 GCF_027317285.1 Ferrovum sp.
CAGAGTGAGACAGGGGTGGGGGGCCGCCGGTAGGTACGCCACTGCCGCGTAATTGGTCCATGAAATTGCGCAGCGTCAGTAGGGCTTCGATTGTATCGAGGGTGTAAACCTCGCCGCGTGGATTGAGCGCATGCCCCCCTTTTGACAGCACTTCAGAAGCCAGGGGAATATCGGCTGTGATGACCAAATCACCGGGGTGCAGGGACCGGACGATCTCGTTATCGGCCATGTCAAAGCCGCGAGGCACCTGGCGCGCCAAAATATAAGACGAAGCCGGGGTACTCAACAAGGTATTGGCTACGAAGGTTGTCAGGATTTTCGCACGTTCTGCGGCACGGAAAAGAATATCTTTGATGACCACAGGGCAGGCATCTGCATCGACCCAAATATTCATCTCAAGAAAAACCCTTCAAAGGGGTCACTGTAACAGGAACGCTTCCGGACGAATTCGACAGCAAGATTCCATCGTCCTGAATCAGGCAATTGAGATCCATGGTGCGTTCAACCAGGTGAGCCAGTGCCTGACTGTCGGACAAAGGAAGACTGAGGACGGACAGATTG
>NZ_DAHVHV010000163.1:0-555 GCF_027317285.1 Ferrovum sp.
GATGTATTCCCGAATCACCTGCTCGTCTCGGCCAACCGTGGACACAAAGTACCCCCGCGCCCAAAAGTGCTGGCCTACATAGTTCTGCTTGCGCTCACCATACACTCTCGCCAAGTGAATGGCGCTCTTCCCCTTGATGTACCCAACCACCTGCGACACCGCATACTTCGGCGGTATCGACAGCAACATGTGCACATGATCCACCATCAGATGACCTTCCTCCACCCGGCTTTCCTTCTGCTGGGCCAACTTTCGGAATATTTCCCCAAGATGCCCTCTCAGTTGCTCGTACAGTACCTTCCTCCGGCATTTCGGTATGAATACCACATGGTATTTACACTCCCACCTGCTGTGGCTTAGGCTCTCAAAGTCGTCCATCGTCTTCTCCCTTTAGTTTGCTTGGCGGCTCACAAAAGGAAGTCTGACCGATGGGCGACCCCTGTAAATGTCAAACTTCTACTGCCTCCCCGGCAGAGCCGGGGGATTTCCCTTGTTAATTAACTTTGTCGGTCGATTTGTTTGCGACGGTATTCGCCCGGAGTCATGCCCACCACG
>NZ_DAHVHV010000164.1:0-555 GCF_027317285.1 Ferrovum sp.
ACGCCTTCCACCCTGCGCTGGCGCAGCAGGTCGGCAAGGTTGATGGGGAGATTGCTAGGCATGGGGCGACTCCATCGCGGAGCCCAGCGTCTTGGTCACGATGCCGCGCAACTCCTCGAAAATCGGCGCCGCTGGGTTGGCCTGGTAATGCTTCTGGCTGCCGATCCGCGTCACCGTCACCAGACCGCTCTCGGCCAGCCGCCGAACTTCGCGCTGCACCGCGCCCGACCCGGCACCCACCAAGCCGATCAACTCGTTGGTAAAAAAACTGCGCCCGGGCTGACCAAACAGCAGCGCCAGCACGCGCTGCCGGGTCGTCGAAAACAGCGCATCGGCAAGGCTCATCCTCTCGGGCATAGGCTTGCGTCGAGTGGCTGAATCCGGTTTTGGTGACTTGGCTCGTTTGGTTATACCCATATCGGGTATATTAATACTAGTTTTGGGCATATTGCAAGTTCATGTTGGGTTCCGCCTCACCAACCAGGTACTGGCTGGTCTGAACAACAATCCGATATGAAAATGGTATACCTAATTCAACGCAGTCAATCTGCCACA
>NZ_DAHVHV010000165.1:0-552 GCF_027317285.1 Ferrovum sp.
GTGTATTCATACAGTTTTCCAGTACGCACTGAGATAGAGACATAATCAGGGTAAATTTTGTGGCGTTCTTGTGGCGTTTTTGTGGCTATCGTGTGGCGAATTATGCCGAATCATGACGAGTAGGCCGCGCCAAGTAAGGCGTATTTGCTAGGCATGGTTCGTCATGCCTTGTTTTGGCGGAGGTTCGAATCCTCTCGCCCCGACCAGTCAAATCAGATAGTTACAGCACAGAATGGCATATGCTATTGCATTAAGTTACTACTCTGTCATCAAGGCGGTTTATCGGTTGCTTGTTTTGTCAACAAGGTTGCGTATCTCGTGAGGATGAAGCAGCTTGTGCTGGTCTATGTCATCGGAAAAAGCATTGCACTCAGCCATCTGCTTCCAGGTATTTTGGAAGTTA
The DNA here is from genome assembly GCF_027317285.1 of Ferrovum sp. NCBI lineage: Bacteria > Pseudomonadati > Pseudomonadota > Betaproteobacteria > Ferrovales > Ferrovaceae > Ferrovum > Ferrovum sp. The sequence goes on from NZ_DAHVHV010000165.1 coordinate 404, forward strand.
CTGTAGTCAAAAGCAGCCGACCATGCCTGGATGCGAGTCATTGAACGGACGAATGGTATTGGATCGGTATTTCTGGATAGCGCTTTGAGGGGTAGCAAATAGTCTTCGCGATATGCCGTCGGGATAATGATTCGACAAGCAGATGCTTG
>NZ_DAHVHV010000166.1:0-539 GCF_027317285.1 Ferrovum sp.
CCGATCGTCAGTTATTCGGGCAATGCGGCGTTGGAATACGTGGATTACCAGTTGGGCACGCCGCCGTTCGAGGAGTACGAGTGCCGCAATCGCGGCATGACCTATGCCGCACCGCTGCGCGTCAAAGTGCGCCTGGTGATCTACGACAAGGATAGTCCCGCCTCCAAGAAGGCGGTCAAGCTGGTGAAGGAGCAGGACGTGTACATGGGCGAGATTCCGCTCATGACCGGAACCGGTACCTTCATCATCAACGGCACCGCGCGCGTCATCGTCTCGCAGCTGCATCGTTCGCCCGGCGTGTTCTTCGACCACGACCGTGGCAAGACGCACAGCTCCGGTAAGCTGCTGTACTCGGCGCGCATCATCCCCTACCGCGGTTCCTGGCTGGATTTCGAGTTCGATCCCAAGGACGTGCTGTTCGCGCGCATCGACCGTCGCCGCAAGTTGCCGGTGACGGTGCTGCTGCGTGCGCTGGGATACAACAACGAAGAGATGCTGGCCATTTTCTTCGAGCACAACGACTTCCAGCTGGGCAGCGC
>NZ_DAHVHV010000167.1:0-532 GCF_027317285.1 Ferrovum sp.
AAGAAGGGGAAGACGACCGAGGACATTGAAGCCGCGCTCTACGACGCATGTATCGACGAGACCCTCTCGCTGCCCGAACTGCTTTCAAACGCGAAGAATCTGGAACGCGAGAAGTGGGATTGGGCGTTGCCGCCTAATCTGCTTCAAAAGACCTATGGGAGCTTGAACCTGAACATCGAGGAGGCGTTTGGTTGGCTCCGCGGCGCGTTTCCAGTGAACCACCCCAGGATTTCCGGAGGCCCTGGCGTTTGAGTTAGGCCCGGAAGCGCCGCTTGCCAGGTTATTCACGAGCGTCCGCAATGTCCACGGGAGGGGTGGTTATGAGGCGATTTTCGAGGAGACCGTCACCAGCAATCCGAATTTCCCATAAAACAGCAGGACGAAATTCCCGAGGGCAAGTTTGAGCAAGGCTTTGGCTGGAAGCGAAGATCAGTTAGGCTGTAGGGTTTCATTCACCTACCAATCGCGCAATAAAACCCGCTTGATTCGTCAACGCGTAACTCGTTGATTCAAAACAATTTGAGAAAAACAT
>NZ_DAHVHV010000168.1:0-530 GCF_027317285.1 Ferrovum sp.
TTCAGTGACGCGACCCACTTTCCAGTAGGCTTTGCGTAAATTATTGGAAACGGGCAACTTTACGCCCTTGGACAATTTCGCATTCCGGCTCAATCCCATCGACACTTTGGCCGCTGTCATCAGCAACTTGAAATTGGGTCGAAAGCAGCGGTTTGAAATTGGAAGCCAAGTAGGCCAAGAGGAGTTGATGTTTTCATGCGGCTTCTGTCAGTTACCCACACAGTGGGTTCCATGCGTAATTATGTGATACAGTTAATACATGTATTCAAAAGGAGGTTGTGGCATGGCTACTTCGATTCGACTGGCTCCAGAAACAGAGCAACGGCTTGACTACCTTGCTTCCCTTACCGGGCGGACAAAGGCTTACTATCTGCGAGAAATCATCGAGCAGGGTATTGAGGATATGGAGGACTACTACCTTGCCGCTGATGTGTTGGAACGTGTTCGAAAGGGGCAAGAACAGGTGCATTCTGCTGCTGACATGAGGAGAGACCTTGGCTTGGACGATTGATTATGCCGACACGGCCAAG
>NZ_DAHVHV010000169.1:0-529 GCF_027317285.1 Ferrovum sp.
AGCAAAAGCCAATGCCTGGAAACCTTGCCAGTAAGCGCCGTTCTGAGCATCATCCAGACCTTGGCGCTTTAGGAATCGTAATGGCCCTCTCTTTGAGGACATCTTATTTCCTGATTATGTCTCTATCTCAGTCCGCACTGGATAACTGTACGGATATACAGTTTGAAAAAAGCAATAAAAGCATTGTGCCTTTAGCCATAGGTCACAACAAACTCTATCTGTGTCATAAAGAAAGTATAGACCACTTACAAATTTTTTTAATAAATACTATATGTTCTTGGGAAATAATATTCCAATATTTCAGTCGTATCATTTGCCAGAATGGAATATGCGAAGAAGAGTTTACGAGTATTTAAAAATACATCACCCAGAGTTTTATGTAAAATTTCGTAGTTTAACAGGCAGTTGAAAAAATGCCTATTTTAGAACCAGGTGCACTATATATCGTTTACTACGCGAATGGATACCGTTGGTATTTTAAAAAACTCGCGAATATATAAAGTTTAGCCTTCATCACAACCATCATGAA
>NZ_DAHVHV010000016.1:0-38703 GCF_027317285.1 Ferrovum sp.
AACCTTCCGGTTCTGCCTGAGGTCGCCCACTTTCCACAAGGTGCCGGGTACCAGTTCCTCGGAGATCTGCCTCGAGGCAATTCCGAAGGCCAATCGCACCTGATCGAGCAACCACTCTGGATCAGCGGACCACGCCTTGAGGGAGGCATTCGTGATCGGGACATGACCGCATTCCGGACACAATCCCTGGAGCGTTTTTCCTGTCCTGCGGGGTTCGATATCGTGCTCGCCACACCACGGGCATAGGATCCATGGGGCATCCTGGGCGGCCGTGATCATGCCGTACTCCCTCAATGCCAGAAATGCATCCCGATCCGAGGCATCGAGGGAATCTTCCACAATTTTTCCATCGGGCTCTTCCAGCATACTGACCAGCATGGACAGCATCCGTGGAGCGACAGGCCTCACGGCATGACATTCATTTGGGGTCTGGCCCCGATTTTGGGCGCATCCACCAAACCCCACTCCACAAGAAGCGGTTCGATCAAATAGCGTTCTGCCTCCGAGAACTTGTGCAGATTGGCCTGCCCCTTGCGGTTGAACCGTAGCGGGAGAGTTTTCTTATCCTCGCCTGTGCGCCCCACCTCGGGATAAAAAGGCAACTCAATCAGCGCGCCGACGATCTGCCATTGGCGTTTCAGAGGTTTGTCGGTCGGGTAGGCTGTCCTGAGCAGTTTTTCCACCGATGCGCGGTTACCTCGCCCCATGACCTCGAAGGTGCTGCGCAGCCCTGAGACCCTATCAAGGACGGCAATTCTTTTGAGGCGTGGCTGTTCGATACCGATGGTTTCGCGATCAAATATGTCCACGCCATCCAGCAGCGAATCCAGGCGGTAAACCTGTCGATTTATTTGCAATGCGCCGCCTTTTTTCTTGAGGCCGTGTTCGGCGAATGTCTCGACCAGAACCTTCTGCGCCTCAGCACCGCCGGGGGCGACAGTTTCGGTGCGTCCGGTGGCCAGGTGAAAGTTGAGCACCGAAGTGCGGGAAAGGATCAACGGGCTGCGCCGGAGCGTTCCATGTTCCCAGCGAGCACGATTGCACGCGTGGTCGGAAAAGTCGATGACCAGGAGAATGCTGCCCTCGACGTGTCGGGAGACGACATAAGGTTTGTGGTGGCGACCGTAGCCGAATCGTTTGAGGTAGAAAGTCGAGACGGTTGCCGAGATGGCGTTTAGCGAGTCCTGGTCGAGTTTCAGATCCGGACAGGCCGGCAGGGTCCAGCGCTGAGACGAATCCCGAGCCAGCCCCTCATCGAACAGGCGCGCAACGATCGCCTCGTTAAATTTGCCCGGTATGTTCACATAGAGCCAAAGTGCCCTTTCTTCTGGCGACTCCAGATTCTGGAATGCATCTGCGGTCTCTGGACAGGCGCTGCACACCCCCATCATCTGGCGCGAACCAGCACCATCGGCGAGTTGTGCCACCTGTTCAATGGCGGCGATCAGGTCATTTCGAACGGCTGGGTCGGGGTGGGTTTCGATGGCGTCTGCCAGAGATTCTGCCAACGCTGGTTCGTCCGTTGACCAGTCCAGCACATCTTCCGTATCGAAGAGATGTTCTGCCAGAAAATCCCGCATCAAATCGGTGTTGAGGGGGAGATTGCGCAGAAAACCACGAAAATTAACCATCGGTCAGCTCCTGTTTCTTATGCAAGGGAGCGTCGGCAACGGCATCCCAAACACCTCGGTTGTCACTGCGGCGGGTTCCAGGCCGGGGTCGGTAACAGAGTTCGTTTTGTGTCACAAATGTATTTAAAATTAGACTAAATGTATAACGATAGAGAACTCTCGAACAATTTTACACTTCTCATCGTTCGTGTCAACTACCATTAGCCCCATGGTTCTCTTTCATGGTATTTCACAGAAATCAGGAGATGAAATTGTGAGTGCACCTTTTGGCAGTCGGCTGCGACGATTGCGCCAGGAACGGAAGTTGACAATGGAACGACTGGCAAAGGCCGTGGGCGTTTCAAAAAGTTACATCTGGGCCCTGGAAAACAACCCTGAGCAGCGTACCCAGCGGACCTCGGCCACCGTGATGAACAATCTTGCCAAGGCCCTGGGTATTACCATTCAGGACTTGCTGGGTGAAACACCGTCCGAAGCATTGGGCGCAGAAGCCAATCCGGAGGATGTGATTTTTTTACGGAATTACATGAACATGGATGCAGAAGATCGTGAGACCTATCGGCAGATGCTGGAGTTTTTCAGGAAGCAGAAAGACAAGTGATCTGGAAGGTGAGACACTGCGCGAAATGAAGTTGCAATATTGCTGGGATGCTCCAGTATCCCACTTGGCTATGCACCGGGGTGACCTATCAGTGGGCATCATAAAATACAAGGAGAGGCTCATGCAGACCACAGACAACCTCATCAATAACTTCACGACAAAGGCACGACAATTACTTGGCAAATCACCAACTTTTCCACAAAAACCGGGGTCCATCCTGTACAGCGCGGCATCAACCCTGTGCAAGGGAAGTTATTACCTCATGGGTTACAACCCTGGAGGGGATCCCGAATCCATTCCAACAACAATACTGAAATCGTTGCAAGGACTGCCACAACAAAGTAAAAATGCCTACCTGGACGAAGACTGGAGTGGATATCCTGAAGGGGAATCACCGTTTCAATTGCGGGTCCGATACCTGCTGTGCGCATTAGGCGAAAAACCCGAAGTAGTATGCGCCAGTAACCTGATATTTGCCAGAAGCCGTAGCGCCAAGGAGAGGATGTATCCGGGCGATGCGGACCTCTGCTGGCCGGTACATGAACTCATTCTGGATATCGTTCAACCCAAAGTAATTCTCTCCATCGGAAATTCCGATATATCGGCTTACGCATACATACGAAACAAAATGGGCTCGCCTACAAAACACACCACCCCCGCCAGACACGGCAATTGGTCGGTCCGGGCCGCACATGGAACAATCGGTTCGCATGTAATGACCGTTATTGGCCTGCCCCACCTCAGTAGATATGCCATCAATGGCGAAAATAAAGATGAAGTGATCGACTGGATACGCCAGCAAGCAGGAGAGACCAGGCCGGCAATCGAGCGCCGACATTGCCCAGACCTGAAATCGCCTGCAAGTTCGTCGCTGAAGTATTCAGGGAGGCAGTAGTTTGACATTTACAGGGGTCGCCCATCGGTCAGTACGAGTGTTGGCGCCAACAAAAAACCGCCAATGGTGATAACTTCCAGTTTATGCTGGAGTATCAGCAATCTAAGCAGAGGTGCCACCAAGTGCTATTGACAGTTTACGGGGCTACAGTTGTCACCCTGATGATGCTGTTTTACGCCTTCGAATCACGCTCCCATTGGTTTACAATGGCTTTTGCCATGGCTTGTATGGGATCGGCGGCTTACGGCTTTCTTGCCGGCACTTGGCCATTTGGAGTGGTTGAAAGTATCTGGTCACTGGTGGCGCTACATAAGTGGTGGGAACTACGTGCTCGGTGATAATCAACAATATAAAGAGCGGAGCCGGATTCTGACCAGGCTCTTTCCCACCCTCATCGGGCCCTATTCCCCGCAACTTGCTTAGGGGGGTTATTAGCGACAACCCATGGTTGACACCCCCGCTTTACGCGGTACAAAGGCTCCTGAATTCTTCACACAAGAGGGCCAGCGACTTGGACAGTGACCATGGTTGCATTCACAACGCACCGTTACAGTTCGTCGATCGAGTCTCCGTTGCTATCACCGTTGTCGTCTGGCTCTTGGGGATGGGCTATACAAATCTCAGGGATGCCGTGGCAACTCCAAATTCCGCAGGTTTGGGACGGTAGAGCGTTGAGAGTACACTAACTGTTTGAGGATCATCGCCATTGCAACATAACACAGGGTGGCACCGATGACGGCGGGGCTGTATTGCAGGAGCCGAGGCAGGAAGCCGGACAAAGTGGGATGAGGGAAACGGCCACTGAGAAAATAGAATCCGCCACTGGAAAACAGTTCCGCTCCCAGGGTGGACAGAGAAACTCCCAGCGAGAGCGCAAAGCCGTCCCCCGGATGTTTCAGTGAAAGGCGGGCGGAGAGGCGACCGCTGAGCCACAGGGTGGCGCTGGCGGGCAGGAGCAGGGCGTAGGCTGGGGTAACGCAGTAACTGGAAACACCCCCCTGGGTGATGGCCCAGGCATCCACCCCGGCGCCCAGGAGGCAGAGCGCGGGAAAGGTCCAGCGCGAGGTGAGCAGCATCCCTGCCAGGAAAAATACCGCAAGGGAGGCATCGGGGAGGTGCAGCACTGGGGTCCATTGATGATTGCGTGTCACCATAAAAACGATGGCAAGCACTAAAAATAATCGGGTTTGGGAAGGATTCCAACGGGACATGAGGGTTCTCCATAGTACATAGGGTGGAAATATAGCATTGATGAGGAACGGCCGGTGGGATCATTGCCACCGGTCAGGATTTCAGGGAGCGTAGCGCGCTGTCAGATAAAATCCCCGGCCCATCTGGTTATACAGGTAGGCTGTCTGGTAATCCTTGTTGAGCAGGTTCATGACGGAACCCTGCAGGCGCCATTGGGGGTTGATGCGATACTCGGCGCGCAGATCGGCGGTGGTGAACCCGCCCATGCGGTAGGTATTCCCTAGCCCATCATAGCGCGCACTTTCGGCACGAATCGTCGTTCCTCCACTCCAGACGGTGCTGAAGGGGCGGTCAAGGCTCAGGGAACCCGACTGGGGTGCACGGCGTGGCAGATAGGAGCCATAGGTTGCTCCCGCCGTTCGGTCCGTGGCATCCAGCAGGTCACCCACCGCCCGCACCGACCATCCCCAGAGTTGCGTCCCGTAAGTGGCTTCCACCCCGCGAATCAGGGCGTTGTTGATGTTCAGCGCGGAATAGGCAAAGGTCACGGGGTTGAGATAGGGTTCAATCAGGTTGTTGATATGGGTTTCATAAGCGTGCAGAGACCAGTCCCCCTGGTCCAGCTTGCCATTCAGGCCCGCATCGAAACTGCCAGACGTTTCCGGACGCAAATTGGGGTTGCCATAGCCCGGGTAATACAGATCATTGAAGGTGGGGGCTTTGAACGCCGTGCCGTAGGAAGTGGTGAACTTGACCCGTTCGGTCAGGGCATAGCCCCAGGCGGCACTGCCTGTGGTCCAGGTGCCGAACTGCTGGTTGATATCCCGCCGGGCTGAGAGTTGAAGTTCCTGGGGGCCGAACTGCCCCAGATACTGCAAAAACAGGCCGAGGTTGGCGCGGGAAGTCAGACCATAGGCCGTGGTGGCACTGGTGATTTCATCCGTCTGGTCATCCAGTCCGGCAACAATGGTCTGACCCGTGGCCAGAGTCAGGGTGTTTTGCCAGGTGGCGCTGTTACGCGTGGTGTTGAACTGTCCGCTCAGGGAATTGTTGTAAAAATTGCTTGAATCGTCCTGGTTCTGGGCCACGCGCCACAGGGTTTGCCAGGTGGTGGTGGGGTTCCAGGTCAGGCTCGCTCCCAACACCTGCTGGCTGGTTTGCATCGGATAGTTGTACAGGCCATAGGGACTGACCGGGGCGGAACCGGCATACTGACTGGTGCCGCTGGTATGGAGCCAGTTGACTTCGGCATCCATGCCATTGTCCAGATGCCATCCCATGCGCAGGCGTCCAGATTGGTTGTGGTAGCCATCGTTGATATTGGGGTCGGGGGTGACTCCGCATCCGGCAAAGTTGGCATTGGTGCCGTGACAGGCGGGAAATCCGGTGGTGTCGAAACCGGACACTCCACCGCTGTACCACCCGCCATTTCCCATTCCCCCACTCAGGGAGGCACTGCCCAACGTGGTGCCATAACTGCCTACGCCTGTACTCAGGGTCGGGCTGAAGGTGTCACTCCCTTTTTTGGTGAAGATCTGGATCACGCCGCCAATGGCCTCGGAGCCATACAGGCTGGAGCGTGGACCACGGACGATTTCGATGTGGTCGATCAACTCCACGGGAATATCCTGAAAGGCCGCTTGTCCGGTGGTGACCGAGCCAATTTTGATGCCATCCACCAGTACCAGCACATGATCGGCATCGGTGCCGCGCATGAAGACACTCATGCCCTGACCCGGACCGCCGTAACTGGACACATCCATTCCAACCTGACCGCGAAACAGGTCGAACAGGGTTTGAGCCTGACTGCGTTCAATGTCTGCCCGGGTAATGACCGTTACCGGCGACAGACTGTCGCTGACGGTTTCTGGGATGCGGGTGGCGGTAATGATAACCGGGTCCAGGTTGGGAACGCCGTCATCGGCATGGGCCCATGAAACAGCCAGAGAAAGAAGGGGGGTAAAGCGCCAAAGAGGGGTGGAGCGGTAAGAATAACAACGATGTGACATGACAATCTCCCTGTAGTGAAATAACAGGGAAACACCAGGGGAAAAAAGCCCAATAGCCTGAAAAACGAGATATTGAACCCGAACACTGCCTCCCCGCAGTATTTCCGGTGCGCCAGACCATTCTGGCGACTTGATGCGTGGGGCCGGTCTCCGGGCTCGTTCCCATACTTCATCGTCTTCCCAATTCAGGAGCGTTAACCCCTTTGAATCAGTGACTACAGTGATGAAGTCGTCAGAACTTACCGTTGCGGGGGCAGCACAGGGTTTACACCTGTTTCCCGTTTCACCCTCTCCGTGGACTCACGGTTTGGGCACCCCAAATGTGAAACAACTCACATTTGCACGGCGGATTTTAGCATGTAGCCAGGGGCACATAAACTGTCGTGGTCAGAGAATGGCTTGGGACATATTTCAGCGAAGTTTTTGGGTCTTTCCTATCACTTCCCCCGAAACATGATTGTCTGACCCCCTCCGGGCGATATTATTCCTGACGGTTTAACAACTCGGATGGTACCCAGAATGACTGTCATACCTACTCCACCGGAGCTCATGTCAGCGCGAGCGCGTGCCCAGGAGGCCGCTTCCATCATGGCGGCAGCGATCGCCAGGCTGGATTCCACACGTCCGCGAGAGAGTGATATTTGTCTTGGCTTCTCGGCCCCCAAGCGCCTTCATATGACTCCGTCTCAACCAGAAGGAGAGTAAAAATGAAGGCCCAAAATCGAACCGTGTCGACCAGAGTGGCGGAGTTGCCGAAACTGGCGATGAAAGAATTGTGGTCGCTGTGGGACCAGTATTTTCCGCGTCGCCCCAATCATCACAACCGGAGTTATGTTGAAGGGCGCGTGGCCTACAAGATTCAGGAGGAGGCGTTTGGTGGCATAAAGCCCGAAGTGCACCAGCAGTTGTTGCGCATCGGTGAGGCCCAATCCAGGATGAAGGTTCGCAAGACGACCGGTGTTCGGGTTGTCCCCGGTACGGTGTTTGAGCGCGAGTTCGATAACCGCGAACATCGGGTGACAGCCTTGGCTGATGGGTCATTCGAATATGAGGGGCGGCGTTTCAAGAGTCTGTCGGCGACAGCCCGCCACATCACTGGAACGCAGTGGTCTGGGCCGCTGTTCTTTGGTTTGGTGAAAACTGAGCGGAGGGCGAAATGAATATCCTGGCTTCCAGGAAACGCTGTGCGGTCTATACGCGGGTTTCCACCGACGAGCGTCTCGATCAGTCGTTCAATTCTCTGGATGCCCAGCGGGAAGCGGGCCAAGCTTATATTGCCAGCCAGCGCGCCGAAGGGTGGATTGCGGTCCCCGACGACTATGACGATGGCGGTTATTCCGGTGGCAACATGGAGCGACCAGCCTTGAAGCGCCTCATGGATGACATTCTGTCGGATCGGGTGGACATTGTGGTGGTTTACAAAATTGACCGACTGACCCGCAGCCTGGCCGATTTTGCCCGGTTGGTGGAGATTTTTGAGCGCCACAAGGTGTCGTTCGTTTCGGTGACCCAGCAGTTCAACACCACGACTTCCATGGGCCGGTTGATGTTGAACATCCTGCTGTCCTTTGCCCAGTTTGAACGCGAGGTGACTGGGGAACGCATCCGGGACAAGATTGCCGCCTCCAAGCGCAAGGGGATGTGGATGGGGGGGTACCCGCCGCTGGGCTATGATGTCCGGGATCGTCACCTGATCATCAACGATGCCGAGGCGGCGACGATTCGCCGCATCTTTGAGCGGTTCTCTGAATTGCGCTCGGCCACTGAGCTCTGTCGTGAACTCACCATCGATGGAATCACCACCAAGATGTGGAAAACAGCCGATGGGAATGTCAGAAATGGCACGCCAATGGATAAGAAGTACCTGGCCAAGGCTCTGCGCAATCCCATCTATGTTGGCGAGATTCGTCACAAGGGTGCGGTGCATACCGGCCAGCACGAACCGATCATTCCCCGGCAGTTATGGGACCGGGTACAGGCGATTCTTGCCGAGGACGCCAGCGGACGGATGGGCAAGACCCAGACGAGGGGAAAGACGGATGCCCTGTTGCGCGGTCTGCTGTATGGGGCAAACGGGGAGAAATACCACATCACCTTTTCGAAGAAGCCGTCCGGCAAGAAGTACCGCTATTACATTCCCAAGGCGGATCAGAGATACGGTAGCGGGACCAGCGCCACCGGGATGATTCCTGCGGACCAGATCGAGGAGGTGGTTGTGAACTTGCTTATCCAGGCCTTGCAATCGCCCGAATCGGTCCAGGGGGTGTGGAAGCAGGTGCGATTGCTCTATCCGGAGATCGGGGAGCCGACGGTAGTGCTGGCCATGCGGCGTTTGGGTGAGGTTTGGAGGCAATTATTTCCGCAGGAGCAGGTGCGTCTGGCCAACCTTCTGGTTGAACGGGTCCAGTTGCTCTCTGACGGCATCGATATTGTCTGGCGCGAGGTGGGCTGGAAGGAACTGGCGGGCGAACTCGCACCGGACGGCATTGGGGGGGAAATGATGGAAATGGAGGTGATGGCATGAACCGGTCGTCGAAGAAACTCGTTCGGGACGGGAACCCGCATGAACGCCGCCACCCGCTGGAAGGCGGTGGTGTCAGGATCACCACATTTGTGCCCCTTCATTTCAGGAAGCGCGGCATCAGGAAAGTGATCGTCGGGCCGGACGGGGTGGATGAGCCGGTGATCATCAACTCGTCGGCATTTGTAATTCCCCCGATTCAGGACCATACGCTACTGAAGGCTCTTGCGTTGGCGCACTACTGGGGCAAACAGATTGATGAGGGCGTGGTGACAGATGCTGGCGAGATTGCGAAGCGGGAGCGAATGGATGTAACGCGGGTCAGGGAAATTCTGAGGCTCGTGATCATCGACCCTCGAACAGCCAACGCAATTTTTGAGGGGAGGCAACCCCGCACTTTGTCGCTTGAGTTCCTGGTGCGTAAAAGCCTGCCGCTGGACTGGGAGTTACAACGGCAGATGGTTGCGCAAGACGGGGGCTGAAAATGCTGTGTCGCCTCTGAAGAGCAAGTTTCCGTTCATACTGGAAGCCGGAAACCCCTGAAGTTGCGCCAGTATTGGCGGTTCCGGCGAGCGTGAAAAAAGCCAGAGAATGGGTCTGGCTTGAGTAAAATGTGTGGGTAACTCACCAAACTACTCGCTATTGGGGAGTGAGTGCATCCGTGTGTGGAGTACCTACGCAACAAGGCCGGATTAAACTACTTGCGGAGTGGCTACCTGAAACGATGGGGAAAAATTCGGAGCCGCTTTGTTTATCTCGGCGACCAATTCCTCCGCATTCGAATATTTTTCAGCGATGCGTGAAGAAATGACGATGCCGTGAAGTTGTGCCCGTAGGTCATCCCATCGGTCGCGCAGCACCTGCCAGTTCTTCTCATCATATGTTCCCCGGAAAACGACAAAGCGGACTTCGATTCTAGGAATGTCTCCATTCGTTTGCTTATCGGTGATCACCTGGTTCAATTTTTCTTCCCACAAACTACCAATCCTATCGACTCGGCCAATCTGCTGTTCAACCACGCCAGGATTCCACTCTGGATGCAGTAGCACAACCGTGCGACATGCCTTGTGAAGATTAAGGCCCTCACGGCCCACTAACGATTGCGCCACTAATACCTTTGGGTGCCCTTGCTTTCGATTAAAAGCCAATTGCAGGAAGCGCCGAGTTGCGGGTTTTGTTTCCCCATACATGAGCCGTGCATATCCGCCTTCTGGGCTGTTGTACTCTTCTTGTAGCCTGATTTGGAGTTCAGCCCAGAGACCATCGGCTTCTTTTCCCTCATCCAATTGCCCGTTACCATCTGCATCACCCTCGTCGCGATCGCTCGCCGCCGCAATAAGATCAACAAAGGCCTGGGCGAAGTCAGTCGACGTGGCGTTTTCAATACTAGATCCTATCAGTTCTTGCATTGCTCGAGCCACTACTGCCAAAGAATGATCGTCGTTGCTTTGAACCTGTTCTGAAATCTCCGTAGCTGCTTTCTTGAACGCATTAAACAGTGCTCGCACACGTTTGTCTGGTTGCTTGCAGTTGAAACCTTCCTCGATGTGACTGATTATCTTTTCCCGAATATCGCGGCGCTGATTCTCGATTTTTTGGTATTGTTTAGCGAGAGCATCATCCAGAACCTGGCGATCCAATTTTTCCTGCCTTTCCAACTGCCGATGAGCAGCGAAGATGGCATTCCAGTTATCGTTCTCATGCACTTTCGATTGTGGCCAAGGCAGATTTGCATCCACGCACCGTAGCATCTCCCGAGCATTGAGAAGTTGCACCAATGCTCGTAATGGGCGCGTGAACCGACCGAAGACCAAAACTTTTTCCCCTTGCCGACAGATAGCCTCAATTTCTTCAACAGCTGCCAGAATTGCCGGGTGGTCAAATAACGCCGATCCATCGTTATTCACGAATGGCTGGATCATGACTTTTTTCCACCACTCTGTGCGTAGCAGACGCTTGTCTGCTGTTGGTTCTGTTTTTGGGCTATGCTGTGCAGCAATCCACGGAACGTGATCAGCTTCAATTTGCTTCTGATCCTCTATGTCATCTCGATGCAACTGATCAATCAGTGATGCAACGCCATGACCATTGCCCAAGGTCAGGCGCAGCCGTTTGGCAACCGTACGGTCAGATTGACGTGTAACAAACGACAGTGCCTCAGCTGCACACACAGACTGCTTCCACTCGGAAGATAGTTGGGCTGTATCGATCAGGATTTCCCGTTCACGTCGGTAGGCGTGATAGGGCTCCTTAGATACCTCCCGAAACTTACTGACCGCAGGGTCTTCCCGCTTATCACGTCGCAACAGATAGTCATTTAGCGCTTTCTTGAACGCTGTGGCCGATTCTTGGAATTTTTCGCGTATATCCCCGTCGCTCGGGCATTGCCTTACCTTGGTTACAGCTTGCTCATAATTCGAAATGGCTGCGGTTGCTGCCGTTTTCGATGCGTCACCAACTCGGATGCGTCCCAGCATTTGCGTCCATTGTGTCGCATCTAGCTCAACTGGAGTTGCAGTCATTGCTAGACAGCGTGCGTCGGTAGATTTCAGAACGACCTCAGTTAACAATCGATTTAGGCCGCTGTCTTGCCCCCTGCTTTTGTGTGCCTCATCAACAATGACCAGATCAAATACACCTAGCCCAAGTCCGACTGCACGTTCTAGCCAGGGCCGCAGTTGTGCGTTACGCCCATATTCGCCAGCAGTCAGAGCGCTAGGCCAGGGTGTCGTGTCAGCCAATTCCTGAATAAGTTTTCGTGTAGGATGAATTTCTGGATTGGCGCATATTGCACTGACGATGCTTTCCGCGGCTTGTCGAACCCACACGTCATCAAGCATCTTGTTACTGCAATAATCACGCGGCCAACGCCCGTTCGCATGTTTTCGCCATCTGGCATATATCTCAGGAAGTAGAGCCCAGCGCCAAGGGGCGGTGTTCTCTCCAAGTCGCCAGTTCGTGAAAGCATGCGACAGAACCAGGGCCGATTCCATAAACCACGCAGCATGCTTATCCTTGGATTCCCATGCCTGTAAATATTGCCAAAGACTGCGTAAGATCGGCGGCGCATCGACTCCGGCAGTTTGTAATTCATCGCTCCACTGATAGCCCAAGCCAGGTGGCACCAGTATCGCAACCCGACCACCCACCGCAATCACAGACCGGGCAACCGCCGCAGCTATCCGAGTCTTGCCCATGCCGACTTCATCCGCGATTATCACTCCGTTATTCGGCAGTCGCTCGGCAAGAGCCCGAAGGCTTGCTGCCTGCCCGCTATTGAGTTCAATTAAATGACCATCCGCAAGCCCATAGAGTTCTTCTGCGACCCTGTTCCAGCCCCCGAACTCTTGATTCATTTCGCCCCCCCAATCGGGCTCAATTCATTGACCTTCCAACTCTCTTCAATCCTGACCAATGTGTCGTCATAAAGTTTTCCGGTCTCTGAATCACTGGTATCAGCAAACGATGGGCGAAATGACTGATAGCGCAATGGGCTTAGCGGATTCAGTTTCAATTCGTCGCGGAAATATTTAACGGGGGCGCTATCGCCGGCTTGTCCTAAAGTTTGCTCGAGGCGATTGCACCAGAGCGGCCAATCTATTTCATCGATCTCGGTTTGCTTGGCGGCAATGCTTTCGATCAGGTCCATCATCTGACGTATCGGATAACTGGCGATCTGTACTGAGTGCCCCGTCTTGTTGTCCTTGCCTTCAATTTTATCGCTTCTACCGTTTCCGTCGTCTCCCCCGTCATCATTTGGTGGCATTGGAAAATCCGCGAGTTGCCACCAAGCCTCGTCAATATCGATGGCGGGCAACTCGGTAGCAGCAATGCGTCCGTATTGATCGACGACTGGTATCCGCGCTTCAAGAGGCTGATCCTCCGCTTTCCAGCGTATGGAAACTTCACGGGGTTGCGCTTCGCACCACTTAAATCCAGTTTTTGTTCTTGGGCAGGAGACTCCGGTTGAATCGAGCACCGCTACATCAGCGATGCGGCTGTCGTCGGTGCGTAATTCGCGAACACCATCAACCTCGTGCCATGCGAGCCAGGTAACTGGTGGAGCCACATAGACGACATCCCGTTGCTCCATGCCGGAACCAGCAAGCAGTGGAGTTGTGTCACCAATTTCTTCGTCCCATTGAATCGGCATTAGGTTCGTTACCACCAGAGACTCGGGGGTAGCCCTGTCTTTTTGCCAATACAACGAACTTGGGGCAAATACCACGCCTGCTTCGAGGTTGCCAGTTGTCGTGCTCATCTGATTGGCAAAGCCTGGATGAGTCAGGTTTCCTGACCCCAGATAAACCCAGGCACTGGTACAGGTATTCGAATTGTCACGATAGTTGGCACTGAACAGAAATTTCGCGTGCAGGTTACGCCGTGCGCTTTCTCCAAACACAATTGTCGGGATAGTTGCAGGGCGGACCGTGATGCCACGCTCTTGCAATGGTTTCTGCGATGTTGCTATGGCTTGACAGGCATTTGGATTGACATAGAGGTCAATCTCCGGTTTCCCGGTCAGCAAGCCCTCATCACGAAGAGTCTTGAGAATTGCCAGTGGCACTTCGGGTGGCTTCTGCGGATCATCCGATGTTTCATAGAACCCGGATCCGATGGCCAGGTAATTGCGCTTTACCTCGCCACTGACCTTGATTTTTTCAGGTAGTTGAGACAGCAGGGACTTGCCACGATTGTCGAAGACCCTCGACTGCCCTTGTGCCTTTTTCGAACACGTATTGATCCATCGGATGACCTGTGTCAGTGCATTCATCGTCTCGCTGTGACGACCATGGGTGGAAGCATTGAGCAGCCTGGTGTCGAAGAGTTTCTGAATCCACGCCATTAGATCCCAGGCTGCCTTGATGTCCGCGCAGTCTCGTTCGATATCCGCATCCAGGCTACTGAGTGATTCGCTGGGGATGTCGATCCGCCACACCAAATCCAAGCTCTCTTCCAGTGTCTGCCGTGTCCAGTTGCCGGTTGAGATCAGCAAGCGTAATTGCCACTGACTGTGATGTTCCTGATGTCGGAAGCCCAGCAGAGCGACCTTGGCATGCAGGAGGCGGAACGGCTTTCCCGCGTAATCCTTGATCGGCAAATGCGCCACTCCAGGGGCATTCTTCAATGAAACTGGAGGGTTGCCGGGATCAAGCAACACGGCGAGAGCAATACGGCCTTGGTGGGCGCGTTGTGATCGGGTGAGTCGAGTAAAGCGTTCAGTGGCGTCATCAAGGAATAACGCATCCGCCGAGTAGCCGCATAGCCAACCAAAATGTCCAGTGTAATCCTCTGGCGCATCGAAATGCTGCGCCAGCGATGGCGGCCTCAAGGGTTCGCTATTGGGACTCATGCTTCACCTCCGCCTGCGTCCGAAGTTAACCATCCATCCAGTTCACCGTGCATATCGAGATTCAACAGATAGAGATTTCGCACACGGTAGGAGATGCCTTCAGGCAATGGAATACCCCCCGCTTGCGGTGCTTCTTGATCTTCGTCGTCGGCACTGACCTGCGTTGTCGAACCTCGAAATGCCTGCCCTGGCTTGACTTCATCCCCTGCTAAGCGTAGCACGTGCCCGTCTCGATTAACCAGGGTTCGCAAAATACTGGATGGGTCGTCATTTACGCACTCGCGACAGAATTTGTTGGCTTCCTCATCCGCGTGCTTAAACTCCAAGTATCTATTCGCCGCTGATTTCAGTAGTTCAAGTTTGGCTTTCAGTTCTTCAGGGAGTAATGCCTTCAAGGAATGAGGCTTTACGGGTAGTGGCCCCATAGATATTTCCACCGCATCTAGAACAGCAATCGCGGCTTCACGGGCTTCAAAGAACAAGGCACCAGCCTGGAGGTCGTGCCAATGTTCTTCTGAAATTTCTTGCGGGCGCTGCGCCCATGTCCACTTTTCTATCTTGCCTTTCCGAAGCGCCTCAACCCATGCCAGTGCATTGCCTCTCCGTTTCTTGTCCTCAAAGGACTCATTCCCTCCTTGAATTAGTCTTTCTCGAAGTAATGGAATTGCTTCATCGGATAGCCGATTGAGTGGCGATAGAGCCTGTTGAAGTGCATCCGTATTGACATTATCGTCCTTCATCTGTGCCCACCATGTTAGATGATCAATGACTGTTCTGTTATACGGACGATAGTCTTCGGTGGCTTTTTCGATAAAATCCCTTCCTTCATTTGAGCAACAAAATGAGTTGAACCGAGCGCTGTTGGACTCGGCAAAGCCAAGCGCGGGCAGGGCTTGAACGGTCGCCATTCGCATGGGTTGTGTGACGTAGAAATTTCGTTGACGCACCTGCTGGAAACCGAAATCAGTTTTGCCTTGCAACTTTGAATTCCCGCGCAGGCGAGCATCTCGGCTCCAGTCATTGCTCTTGAGGGCCAGCCAGCAGGCCAACGCTTCGATCGCGTCTGCCATTTCAATATTCTGAACTTTCGCCCCCCGGCTGCGCGCCTCTTCCGCAACAGCCACACCAAGCGTCGCCAGCAGCAATTGCTTGCCGTACCAGACACCACCTAAACCGGGAACGGCAAGATCATTGAATGAACGCACCGATGCGCCGAGTCCAAGGGTTCGGGTACGGCGAGCGTTTGGCAAGAATTCGGGGCCCAGCAGGCCCCATGTGGCTTCCATCAGTCATTTCTCCTTTGTCACGGCTTCGCCCCGATAAACGGAATGCCGCCGCACATCAGCGATGGCCTCCCCGAAACCACGCAGCCACCATTCCAGCATGGCGCTATCCACCACCGTAGCAGTGATTTCGAGTTGTCCATCATCGAGTTCGACCACTTGCTGGTCACTTGATAATGGGGATTCCAGTAGATGAAGGCCATTATCTCGGTCGATTCGGAAAGTCAGTTGCATCCGCTCGCCTTCACCAAACCCGAAACGCCCATCATCGTCGTACTTCTTGAGGTCAAATTCCCTGGGGCGCTCAAACGTTAGTGTTGTTGCTTCTGCAGAGAGGATGCGATGCAGAGCCAGACTGCGCTCATTGCTGTATCCACGGTAACGGCAGACGAGATACAGGCGCGGCCCTTGCTGAGCCAAGCCGAGAGGCATTACCTCCACCTTATTACGTTTGCCGCCTGCGTTCCGGTAATCGAGATTCAGCCAGCGATTGCTGTACAGGGCTTCGCTGACCACTTCAAAAACTCCGGGGGCGATTTTGGGGGGAAGGAGCGGCTGACTGGTGGCCACCACGCGCACCTTGCTTGCCCATTCGCGCTCAAGTTTGGCATTGCTGTCATGACCAAGATTACGTCGTGCCTGCGCGAAGAAACTCTCCATAGACTTTACCAAGCGAGCGGGCAGCAGGTTCTTCAGATGTTCCTCGGCCAACCCCAGCAACAGGGACTCTTGTGGCGTAAGGTTGGGGACAGCCAGCCCCTTGGCTTGTTCAAGCCAGCGGTAACCATAAGGCTTGCTGCGGTCATCACGTTCGATCTCGAAATGCTCACTAAGCATTTCCAACTGGCGCTGGATGGTGCGCAACTCTCGGTCAATCCCTGCATCCTTGAGCTGATCGTGAAGTTCGCTGGCCGTAACCTTCCGCCCACGGGGGATGCGGCGCAGCAGTTCGATGGCAAGCAGAACGGTTTCAAGGGTGCCTGGGCGTTTGGTCATATCAGTTTTTCAGCGTATTGCCGGTAAAGGCCGACCACATCCGAACCATGGCAAAGGTATCAAGCGTGCAGTAGGCAAGCAGTTGGCGCTTGATCTCTGCCTTGCGTTCGATGCTGGTCTGCGTAGCCAACGCCTCCAGGTAGGCATCCATGGCCATGCCACCATCTTGCACGCCATCGAGGTCTCCGTAACGCAGTTCGGGACAAAGTGCGGGTAGCACTGCCTTGATGCTCCAACTACCCTGCTGGCTGGGGTGGTAGTAGTGATTACGTGCCACGGTCAATAGATCGACGACACGCTCGTTCAAGGCCAGCAGCGGTTTGGACAGGCGATGGAATCGATCAGATAATTCGCGGATGCGCGCTGTCTCGAAACCGGCGTTGTAGACAAAGATGGGACCACGCTCGCCGCAAGCGGCAATCAGCGCTTTAGCGAAGGCCTTGGATGGATCTGCACCAGATAGATCGAGAAATGCCTGATGTTTGAGTTTTTCCGTGCGTGAGAGTCGATGCACGCTGAACTGAAAGGGAATCTGTTGATAGGGGCGAGTTCCTTTCCAGATCGGCACGGCGAACTGGATGGTTTCAAAATCCATGAAGTAGGCCGGCAATTTGTGCTCGGCCAAAGCCTGCGCCGCCGCATTTTGATCGAAATGGGTCTGCCCAGAAAGTGTGACGGTTTTAACACGCCGTTGCCTGTCGTCGAGTAGTTCATCGGGCGCATCACGCAGTTCGGTCAAGCCGTGCGCCTCAATATGCGCCGACAGCCCATCACTAAACCGGCCAGGCAGCCATCGGATCGGTTGCACGGCCTGCGGCTCCTGACTCTGGCAGTAGGCAAGAAAACCGCACTCGCAGGGATCGTTGCATTGCCTGCCGGTGAGGATCGACGGCGCGTTTCGCTTGGCGATTATGCGTTGCGCTTCGCTGATCCAGCCGCGCACTGTCTTGCTGCGCCCGAAGGCTTCCTCGGTAAGATCGCTTTCGACCAGCAGACCTTGATAATTGCTGTTGCCCGGATAAACCCAAGTGCTGTCGATGTGCGCCAAAGCGATGGCCGACAGCGGCACGCCTGCTGATCGGGCAACGAATGCCTGCACGGCAGCGTCGTCGCGGTGGTAATCCTTGACCGATGTGGAAGATTTCACCTCAACCATGCGCCATGCCCGCTTGCCGCCCCTTTTGATCGGCAACATCACATCAGAAAAAACCCGCACTCCCTCAGCACGGAAACCGGCTTCGAAAATCGGGCAGGTAGACTGCAACAGAACTTGACTGCGAGTAAACGCAGCATCGAAGCCTTCTGCTTGCGGATCAATCAGCACCCCTTTGCCCTTGGGATCGTACAATTGCCGCGCAATGTCTCCGACCTGATGCCCGACATCAAAACTCGCCTGCGTTGCAGCCGAATCCATGCGCCATTCGGGGTGGTGGATTTCCAGCCACAATCGTTTCGGGCATTGCCGAAAAGCAAGTAACTTAGATTTCGACAGCGTGCGCATTATTGTTCTCACCCCCCTCTTTAAATCTGATTATCCCATGTGAATGTCTATTGAATAAATCCGATGGAGGATTTAGCGCCCTCCTTCAGGGAACACTCTGCTTCTAGTGCAGAAACCAAGTCTCCGGATGATGTGATCGGGCGAAAACGGTTTTGACGAATTACCGCAGCGAAATCCCCGGGCGTCAATCTCTGCATTCGCATCAATCTGGCCATTTGTTCTGGTTGGGGTGTAGGGATGGACAACTTCGCACAGTAACGGCTCAACAACTCCCATGCCTGCTCGGGTTTAAGAAAACTGAACTTCACTTTCAGGTCAAACCGGCGAAGCGCGGCTTGGTCGAGCCCTTCCATCAAATTGGTCGAAGCGATGAAAATACCGGGAAATGATTCCATTTGCGTGAGCATTTCGTTTACGAGACTGATCTCCCAGCCGCGTTGAGCACCCCGGCGATCCTGCAGAAAACTATCCACTTCGTCGATCAACAACAAAGCGCCCTCCTGTTCTGCCTGCCTGAAGGCACGGGCAATGTTTTTCTCGTTTTCTCCGACCCACATGGACATCAGATCAGATGCACGCTTTACTATCAACTGAACGCCCATCTGTTCGGCCAGCCACCGTCCATATGCAGTTTTCCCTGTTCCAGGCGGTCCGTAGAGGCACAACCGCCCAGACATCGATTGCATGAGTCCGGTCGCAATCCAAGCCAGGTCTGAGTCGGCATGAATGAAGAGTGGGTCATAAACTTCTGGAAGACGGTTGGGGTCATTTTTTCGAATCGGCTTGTGTCCTTGAGCCTCCAGAGTGTTACCGATCAACAACTCGAATGCTGAGGCAGCACCAGTTGAGTCAAACTCCTCACGAATGAAGCGCACGACTGATGCGGCTCTCGTAACCACGGCGGGTGCCAACGATTCCGATTCGGCGATACGCGCCGCACTGGTGCTGTCAAGCAAGTCAGAGCATGTGTCCAATAAGATGCGTTCTCGCTGCTTTTTGGGTGGCACTGGCAACTCGAACACCATGTCAAATCGACGAATGAACGCTGGATCAAGTCCTTGGATTGAATTCGACAGCCATAGGGTCGGCACCGAGTTTTCCTCAAGCATCCGATTGATCCAGGCTTTTCTGGTTTGCGCGGTACTTTTTCGTCCAAAGAAACTGTCTCCGTCGTTGAACACATCTTCCACTTCGTCAAACAGTATGAGCGCCCCCTGGCGCTGTGCAAAAAAACTTTGTGCAGCACGAAAGGCACGAAGACGCCGTTCACCATTCACAGGGTCACCATCGCCATCCTCGCTGGCCACTTCAAAAAGTTCGCAATCAAGTTCCTGCGCCAAGGCTTTTGCCAATTGACTCTTACCAGTTCCCGGGTCGCCATGGAGGAATACGTTGACGCCTTTTCGCCCCGTTGCAATCGAGCGCCTGAGATATGGGCGAAGAACAGAAAGTGAAGGTGTAATGTGTCCGTAATCAGCGACGCTCAGTTGTGCCGGTGATCCAAGAGCGACGGTATCGCGTAGCAAACTGACAGGATCGGCATCGGAAGAGAAAATGTTGTCAGCAAAATTGTCCGACAGAAGATCCAATTTCCCGCGCAAGGTTGAGGTGCCGCTGCGATCTACAGAAACCAGTCCCGACTTGGCCAGAATTCCCTGAGCACTGAGCGATGCACGAATCTCGTGTTCAGGGATTTCAAGCAACACAGACAGTGCATGGAATACCTTCACGGAAGACAACTGCCCTAGCCAGTCGGCAGTGTCATCAAGTAGCCGCTCGTTCTGAATCAATACGGCGAATTCCAGAATGCGACAGTCAGTCTCGGATAAGCCTACAAGCGTCGACAGGCGAGCAACATTACCGCTGAGGCAAGCCGGGGGCACCGAGTTGCGCAGTTTCCGTTCACCGGTCTGATGAAGTTTTCGCAACTCAACTTGAACTAATTTCGGCTCGAAGTCATGGGAGGCAGGATCGACCCATTCGCCCAACCCGAGCATCTCGGCGAGGGCATCGTTGCTGAATCCATGCTGATTGATGAAATCGCGATGTCCACCCAGTGGAACCAATAGGCGAAGCAGCCACAGATGAATAATTGGCAGAATGTCAAGCGGCATGTGGGCGTGGCGAGAACGACGATGGATTGCCATGGTGGTGATCTCCATTGTTGTGTGAGATCATTTTCCAGAGAGTTGCGTCAAGAAGTGACGCATGAATTGATTTGGCTTCCTGATCGAGTAGCGCGTTCATGCTGGCGTTGTCAATCACATCACTGAGCCACGATGAATATCAAGTAAACCGCCACCGACGCCTACCTCCTCTTTTGAAGGGAGGAAACCCCGCACTTTATCGCTTGAGTTCCTGATGCGTAAAAGCCTGCCGCTGGACTGGGAGCTACAACGGCGGATGGTTGCGCAAAACGGGGGCTGAAAATGCTGTGTCGCCTCTGAAGAGCAAGTTTCCGTTCATACTGGGAGCCGGAAACCCCCGTGGATAGGGGGGGTCGTGCGAAGGTCGCCCTTCGCAGAAACAGAGAACAGAGAGCGCGGAGAGGCAAAAAACGGTGAAATTCGGGGTATATTGACGGATGCCGCCCTTCGCACGAAACCCGGAAGCCCCGCCAGTATTGGCGTTCCGGCGGGCATGAAAAAAGCCAGAGAACGGGTCTGGCTTGAGTGAAGTGGTGGAGGGTATGAGGATCGAACTCACGACCTTCTGATTGCGAACCAGACGCTCTCCCAACTGAGCTAACCCCCCACAGATGCTGTATTATATCGGCTATGGAAAATTCTCGTGCATCTTTGACGAACCCCATTGCTTTCGGGGGGGCGGCGCTGGCGATATTTTTCGCCTGGTTGCCTGCCATTTTTTTGGCGCTGGGCCACCCGGCCTGGCCCCTGTTTATCGGCCTGTTCGTTTTGCCGTTGCTGGAATGGATGACGGGGGATTATCAGGGTCCCATTCCCTACTGGAATTTCTGGGTGTTGCGCGTCATTCTGGCGGGCATTGCCCTGCAGGGTCTGGTGGGCGCTTATTTTGCCCAACACTATGCCTGGTGGCTGGTCATCCTGGCGGGCGCGGGATCCGGCTACGCGGCCGGTGGGTCGGGGAATGCCCTGGGCCATGAATTGGGACATAGCCGCGTCTTGTGGGATCGACGTCTGGCCAAGTGGTTCTTCACCACGGTTTGTTTTGGTCACTACACGCAGGAGCACGGGGCTGGGCACCACGTGCTGGTGGGAACGCCCAAGGACAGCCTGTACAGTTATCTGTCCGATACGCTGTCCAGTTTTTCCCATCGCAACATGGTCAAACAACTTCGTCTGGGGATCGAGATTGCAACGGCTCGGGGCAATCTTTGGTCCGAGGTTTACGGCCCGATTTTCTTTTATGTCCTGATCAATCTGGTGATCGGCTACCTGGCTGGCTGGAAGGGAGTATTGTTCCTGACCGTGCAGACCGTAGTGATGTACCTGGTGGACGCCTCCATCACGTTCATTCAACATTTTGCCTTGCACCGCAAGGAAATCAATGGTCGTTTCGAACGTATCGGACCTCAGCATACCTGGGACTGCCGAAACTGGGTGACGACCCTGGTGTCGTTCAACAATTGTCGGCATGTGGATCACCATATCAATCCCGGAAAGGATCTCAATGGGTTGGAACCGGTCCCGGAGGCACCCCAGTTGCCCTACGGTTACGCCGTTATGGGCACCCTGGCCAATTTCCCTTCGGTATTTCGACGCATCATGGAGAACACGGGCGCAGAGTTGGCACGCTGATTGTCAGCCCTGTCATTCTCTGGAAGGGCAAGGTGGGTATAATCCCTCATTTTGTCCCGACGATGCCACCTGCGGGAGTTGAGGATCTGCCATGTTGATTCACCCAGATTTTGATCCAGTCGCCCTGCATGTGGGCCCTTTTTCCATCCGCTGGTACGGGCTCATGTATCTGGCTGGTTTCGTGGCAGGAGCCGGAGCGGCGCGCTGGCGCATCAAAACTCAGCCGTGGCTGAACTGGACCGTGGAGCAGGTGGACAGTTTCTTGACCTATGTGGTGGTGGGGGTGATCGCCGGGGGGCGACTGGGTTACGTCCTGTTCTACAAACCAGTGTTCTATTTAACGCATCCGCAGGACATCATTGCCGTGTGGCAAGGAGGAATGTCCTTTCATGGTGGTTTTCTTGGCGTGATCATTGCAGGCTGGCTCTATGCGCGGCGCGAGAAACGTCGTTGGCTCGAAGTAACCGATTTTGTGGCGCCCCTGGTAACCTTTGGGTTGGGTTTTGGGCGGTTGGGAAATTTTATTAACGGGGAGTTGCCCGGACGGGTGACTTCGGTGCCCTGGGCCATGGTTTTTCCCAAGGTGGATGCTTTTTCCCGCCATCCTTCCCAACTTTATGAAGCCTGCCTGGAGGGCCTGGTCCTGGGATTTTGGCTGCTCTGGTTCAGTCGCAAGCCGCGTCCCATGGGGCGCATTTCCGCTCTTTTCCTCATCGGTTATGGGGTGTTCCGATTTGGGGTGGAATTCACACGGGAACCGGACGATTTTCTGGGGTTGCTGGCCCTTGGGTTCAGCATGGGACAGTGGCTCAGTTTGCCGATGATCCTTGCAGGGGTGGCGCTCTGGTTCTGGTCGGGAAAATTGGACAAGATGCCTCGCGCCGCCGAGTCCGCTCTCCCCTTGAACGACCAATGAGAAGCGCTGGAAATGATGGTCAGTCAAGGAAGTGAACGAGGTAGAATGTCTCCTGATCTGGATGAATGAGTACCGTGTCCGGTTTTTTTGTCTTGAAAAAGGGAGACTATCAAATGAAATCCTGGAAAACTGTTGTGATGGCTGTCGGACTTCTGTCGGGAACGGTTGCTGCCCATGCGGATAACGGATTGGAACTGGCCAGAAAGAGTGGTTGCCTGACTTGTCACAGCGTGGATGGCCCCAAGGTAGGGCCTTCCTACAAGGCAGTCGCTGCCAAATATCGGGGACAGCCTGGGGCAGAAGCCAGATTGATCGCCAAGGTAACCCGGGGGGGCAGTGGGGCCTGGGGCATGATGCCCATGCCTGCCAAGGGGGGTAATGCCAATCTGTCCGACGAGGACATCAAAAAACTGGTCAAGTGGATTTTGTCTCGCTGATGTCGGTGGTCTGGATGAGGCTTTCCTGTAAGTCCTCCATCCTGACCGGATTTGCGGGGTTGGTGCTGGCTGTTTTTGTGCTCTCAGGGTGCTCCAGGGGAAAGAGCGATCCACAGGCAGATCATTGGGTTGTCAAAATCGGTTCCGTGGCCCCCCTGAGCGGACCCCAGTCTCATCTGGGCGCGGACAACGAGAACGGGGCGCGTCTGGCCATCGACGATGCCAATACGCAAGACATTCGTTTGGGGGGGAAGCCCGTTCGTTTCGAGTTGTTGAGCGAAGATGACGCGGCTGACCCGAGAACCGCGACGATCGTTGCCCAAAAATTGGTGGATGATGGTGTCAATGGCGTGGTTGGGCATCTCAATTCGGGAACCACCATCCCTGCGGCACGCATTTATGCGGATGAGGGGATTCCTCAAATCTCCCCCTCGGCCACCAACCCCAAATATACCCATCAGGGTTTTCCCACGGCTTTTCGCGTCATGGCCAATGATGAGCAACAGGGTCAGGTGCTGGGCCAGTTTGCGGTCCATGCTGCCCATGCCCGGAGGATTGCGGTGATCGACGATGCTACCGCTTATGGGCAGGGTTTGGCCAACGAATTTGAGAAATCCGTATCCCGGCAGGGGGCGAGGGTGTTGTTGCATGAACATACCGATGACCACAGTACGGATTTTTCAGCCATTTTGACACGCATCAAAGAGCGCCAACCAGACCTCGTTTTTTTTGGAGGGATGGATGCCCAAAGCGGTCCGATGCTCAAGCAACTTCGTGAACTTGATTTGAACTCCGTATTTGTTACGGGGGATGGGGGTTGTTCAAAGGAGTTTCATGAACTTGCAGGGGAAGCAGCAGAGGGCAGTTTTTGCAGCCTGCCCGGACTGCCGTTGGAGGGAATGCCCAGGGGACTGGACTTCAAGCGTCGTTTCGAAGCCCGTTTCGGGGACATTCAGGACTACGCTCCTTACAGTTACGATGCGGTGGGGGTACTTATTGCGGCGATGAAGAAAGCGGATTCACCGCTCCCCGAACGATATCTGCCTTACTTGAAAACATTGGAATATCCTGGCGTGACGGCATTGATTCGTTTTGACGCGAACGGTGACCTGGCGGGTGGCGCGGTCACGGTCTATCGCTGGCACCAAGGGGTGAGGGTGCCTGTTCGGGAGGGGGCGACAGGGAAAGATTCCGGCATCCGTACGGAGGTTGACGGGAAAGGTGTCGGAAAGTGAACCCCTGGCCTCATCGGGTGTGATGATGTACCGTTTTTTTGTGATCCAGGGGGTCAGTGCGCTCCTGGTGTTCGGAGGAAGCAAACTGGGCCTCTGGCCGGTGCCTTCCCTGATCTTCCTGACCCTGTTTCAGGGCGGTCTCGCAGTGCTTCTCACGTTACTGGTGAAGGGTCCCAAATGGTGGTTACCTCTCCATCTCCTTTTTTTACCTGCGCTCTGGACACTGGCGCACGGAACCCTGGCTGCGGGTTGGTATGGCGCGGGATTCGTGGGTTTGGGATTGGTGTACTGGAATACGTTTCAGTCAAGGGTTCCTCTTTACCTGACCCATCGGGAAACTCTCGCGGAACTGGATCGCCTGGTGCGTGAGATGGCTCCTCGTTCCTTCGTTGATTTGGGCTGTGGTACAGGCACAGTCCTCTGCGCTCTGGCGGCGCACCACCCTGATATTCGATTCGTGGGCTATGAAGTGGCTCCGGTTCCCTGGCTGATCGGAAAATGGAAGTCCCGCGCCTTGACCAATTGTACGCTGCACCGTAAAAGTTTCTGGAATATTTCCCTGAGCGAGTTTGATCTGGCTTATGCGTTTTTGTCGCCGGTTCCCATGCCCGCCCTAAGGCAAAAGATGATTCGGGAAATGCGTCCCGGGACTTTCCTGGTCAGTAATACCTTCAAAATGCCGGGAATGTTTCCTTGTCGTACTTGTCTCACGGAAGGTGCCATGCCTCTGTATCTGTATCGTCAGGAAGGGAGCGGTCATGGTAGGATGCCCCCTGTCTCTTCTTAAGTCGTTCCTAAGGCTTGAGGGCCATGATGCCGGGCGCAGGTATCTTTCGGGGTCAACGAAGCGGGCAGGATGTTCGTTTTCAGCATTGAAGCAATTAATTTGGAGAATGCCAACATGAAGAAGTCAATGGGAGCCCTGTTTATGGTTGGAATGCTGGCTATGGCCAATGCCCACGCTGACGGTTGGCGGGGTGGGGATGGCTGGCGAGGAGGAGGATGGGGCGAGGGCGATGGTGGTGGTGCCTGGGGAATGGGTGCGGCTCTGGTGGGCGGGTTGGTAGGCGGGATGATGGCCCAGCAGGCACCGGTCTATGCGGCGCCCCCCATGGTGATGGCTCCTCCCCCGGCTTATGCCGTGCCCCAGCCCGCCTACGCCTATCCAGCGCCGGCTTATGCTCAACCCGTTTATCCTGCCCCCTACTACGGGGGAGGAGAGGGTGATGATGACTGATTCCGTTTTCGGTTCATTCGGAAAAGACTGACCGTCACCCCCCGATTTTCGGGGGGTGATCTTTTTTGAGGGGCGAAACAGTTTCGAAGGCTGCGGAAGAGGCCTTGGCTCAGAAGTGGTAGAGTGCGCCTACCGTAAAGGCATTGGATCCAAAATCCGCGGTTCCGTCGGGGGTGTTGAGGGCGGAACGATAGTAGTCATAGCCGAACCGCGCGGAAAATGCCGCATTGATATTGAACTGGAGCCCCAATCCATAGGTGGAAGAAATTCGGTTGGCTCCGGAGTAGCCTGGGCGGGCACTGCTGACGGACTGAGTGGTGGCGGATCCCACCCCCAACTTCCCATAGAGAGAGAGGACATTGGACAGGGGAAGGTATCCCACCCCTTCCAGGGTAGCGACATCGGTCTTTCCGCTGACCGCATTATTGCCGAATTCGCCTGCTTCCGAATAGGCGCCCTCCACGCCGAAATAACGATTGAATTGGTAACCGATCAGGGCGCCGAATACCGAGTTGTAACTGGAATTGTTCCAGGCGGCCTGGTTGGAAGCGTTCAAGGTCTGGGCTTCGCCCATGGTACCCCCGATATAGAGGCCCTGAGCATAGGCGCCGGAGGGCAGCAGAAAGGCTAAGGTCAGTGCGATTTTTTTCATGGTGTTTTTCCTCGTGGTCGGTGAAAAATTACTGTTGTGCCTTGATCAGCAGGGCCAGGGCTGCGGCGTGGCGTCCCTCGTCGGCATCCCTGCGTCCTGGGCGCGGTGCGGCATGGACGGCTTTGGTGAGGTACATCAGGGCACCGGATTTGTCCCCCTGCTCCAAGAGAAATTCTCCGTAGAAGTAGTTGGCATCCACATTGTTGGGGTCCACCTTGAGTGCCCGTTGAAGGTACTCGCGTGCCTTGTCATCGTCTCCGAAGGAGCCGAAGCGGGGAACCTTGAAATAGAGGGCTCCCAGGGTCAGCAGACCTGCACCGTCCAGTGCGTTGGGGTCGATGGCGATGGCCTTGAGCAATAGGTCGCGTGCCTCCCTGGCCGTGCCCCTGGCGCTGAATATCCCCTGGTATTCGGCATGGGTGGCTGTAATGATGCCTTCCCAGATGAGGGGGGCCGCCTGGTTGGGAAATCTCAGGGTGAAATCATGCGCGCGTGTTTGAAGTTGGTCGAAGTAATCTTCACGTTTGTCTTCAGGGAGCGAGTACCTCCCTTTCGCCCAGGCATGTTGCTCCGCTGCAATTCCTTCTGCGATCGTTTCGGCGTGTGCGGTCACGTTGCCCAGAAAACCCACCGCCAAACTCAGGGAGATCAGTAATTTTTTTAGGGACATTGGAAAATCCTGTATGGGTTGGGGTGAAAAAAGTCATCCGGTTCACTCAGCGTTTGCCCAGAGCAAAATCCCGTATCACACTCAACCGCTTGCGTACGTAGCCATCGATCAAGCAGGGATGAAGACCGTTGATGCGGGAAACAAGGGATTCCGGGAACCCGACGAGGTATTCATGCCTGTTTCGGGTTATGGCACGGACGATTTTTCGGGCGACTTGCTCGGGTGGGTCCATGTGTACCTTGAGGACTTTGGA
This sequence comes from Ferrovum sp., assembly GCF_027317285.1. Lineage (NCBI taxonomy): Bacteria > Pseudomonadati > Pseudomonadota > Betaproteobacteria > Ferrovales > Ferrovaceae > Ferrovum > Ferrovum sp. Next base: position 27,161 of record NZ_DAHVHV010000016.1, read on the forward strand.
CATGCGGTGAACGGCCCCGGTATGGATGAGGGGGGTGACATAACGGGGGGCCACATAGGTCACGCCAACCCCTGTGCCGTCCAGTTCCCTGCGCAATGCTTCGGAAAACCCGCGCAGCGCAAACTTGCTGGCCGAGTAGGCGGCAAATCCGGGAAAGCCGACAGAACCATGGACTGACCCGACATTGACGATTCGCCCCGAGCCCTGGGTCAACAAATGGGGCAAGAGCAGGCGGGTGAGTTGCATGGGTGCGAGGGCATTGAGACGCCAGAGGTCTTCGATCCCCGTCTCCGTTTCTTGATGAAACAGGTTGAAACTGGTCATTTCTGCCAGGTTGATCAGTACGTCGATGCCTTCCATCTGGGAAGTGATCATATCCGCCAGTTGTTCGATTTCCTGGGGGATCTGCAGGTTGGCGGGGACGGGCAGGACCGTTCCGCCCATCCGACGCAATTCGACGGTCAGTTCATTCAATGCCTGGACGGAGCGGTCGCTCACGGCCAGGCTGGCCCCCTGTCGTGCCAGGGCTTGTGCCAAAGGTTTTCCAATGCTGCCGGTGGCGCCTGTCAATAAAACTTTTTTGCCTTTGAGTTCCATGGATATTTATCGATAATCAACGAACGAAGGTTGGAGATCCCACAAAGCGGCTCAAAACCATGGCCAATGAACGGGTGCCTTGTGGGTGGCAGGAATGATGAGCCACAACTTTTATTTTATTTGAAGAGGGATCCCCAGTGGAACGGCACTGATGCTGTTTTTCGGGCTGCCCTCGATAAGTTCGTCGCTGTAGGTCAGGTAAATGACCACGGAGTGGGCGGGATCGATCATGCGCACCAGGTGCAATTTCTTGAAGAACAGGGAGGCACGGATTTTTGCGATGTCCTGCTGGCGGGGCAGGGGGCCCGACTGAGTGATGGGGCCGATTTTGAGACAGGACAGCGAGGCTTCCGTCTTGTTCTCGGCAATGCCCACTGCCCCGGAGATTCCGCCGGTTTTTGCCCGTGCCAGGTAACAGGTGATTCCATGAATATCTGGGTCATCGATGGATTCCACGACGATCTTGTTATCGGGACCCAGCATTTTCCAGGAGGTGTTGACTGACCCTATGTCATCGGCACGAACCAGCGCAGTCAAACAGGTCAGGGACAGGAATGCAAGTAGTTTTTTCATGATCTCGGTCTAATGGAAGTGGGTTGTCTCTGGTCGTGGCGGATTTTAGCGCGGTCTTCATTAACCGCTCCTGAACCCGGTGTTTTTCAGGGGGGGCGACATGAGGATGGTATAGTACGCCAAGTGTCGTCCATGTGACTACCGAGGAATTCATTGATGAAAGTGTTGGTGACGGGCGCTGGTGGATTTGTGGGGAAGGGTTTGGTCCCTTGCCTGGAGAGGCAGGGCCATGTCGTGGTGCGCGCCGTTCGGGCGGCGAGAGAAGACGGCGAGGTGAGCGTCGGGGAGATCGGTCCGGACACCGATTGGGGTGCCGCCCTTGACGGAGTGGAGGCCGTGGTGCACCTGGCCGCGCGGGTCCATGTGATGCAGGGAGAAGACCCTTCTTCCCGGCAGGCGTTTCACCGGGTCAATACGGCGGGAACTCTGAATCTGGCAAGGCAGGCCGCGTTGGCAGGAGTGCATCGTCTGGTTTTTCTGAGTTCCATCAAGGTGCTGGGAGAAGAGGGGGTCTTGACGGCCAGCAGCATTCCCCGGCCTGCCGATGCCTATGGCCAGTCCAAATGGGCGGCAGAGCAGGGGTTGCATACGGTGGCGATGGAGACTGGGCTGGAAGTGGTGATTCTGCGTCCCCCTCTGGTCTATGGTCCTGGAGTGGGGGCCAATTTTGCGCGCCTGATGCATTGGGTTCGGAGTGGGATTCCCTTGCCGCTTGGGGGGGTTCGCAATCGGCGCAGTTTGCTGGCACTGGGCAATCTGGTGGATGCTGTGGGATGGGTGCTGAGGCACCCGGCGGCGGCGGGGCGTACCTATCTCCTGAGCGATGGAGAGGATGTTTCCACCCCCGACCTGATCCGGGGCCTGGCCCGTGCCTTGAGCCGTCCGGTCCGCTTACTCGCGGTTCCCCCCTCCCTGCTGCGGGGACTGGGAAACCTGCTGGGACGCCGTGCGGAGATCGACCGTTTGCTCGGTTCCCTGGTGGTGGATGCTTCGGCCATCCGCTCCGAATTGGGGTGGTCCCCGCCATTGACCCTTGCGGCAGGTCTGGACGTTTTGGTCGCTCGAGAGGGCGGAATGGAAAGGAGTCACTCATGTCACCCAATATCCTGAACTTTTTTTTGCAATGGGGTACCACCACCTTCTCGCTGTGGGTGTGTAGTTACCTGTTCAAAGGGATCCGGTTCGACAGTCTGGGTGCCCTGGTGATTTCGGCTTTGGTGCTGGGGTTTGCCAATGCGGTAATCAAGCCCATTCTGATCCTGCTGACCTTGCCCCTGACCCTGTTTACCTTCGGATTTTTTCTGCTGGTCATCAATGCCCTGATGATCCTGCTGGTTTCTTCCCTGGTGCGCGGCTTTACCGTGTCGGGTTTCTGGGAAGCCTTCTTCGCCAGCATCTTCGTGTCGCTGCTCAGCCTGATCATTGGGGCGTTGCTCTCCAATGGCTCCCCTCCCTGGCAGCCACCGCCCGGCGGGGGCAACTGGGTTTAGTCCCGTTCAAGGATTTCGCATCGTCACGGAAGTTTCATCAAAGGGTCACGCTTCTGTCACGATGCCTTGATTCAATGGGGGCATGAAGATCCTGTCCGGTGTCTCCCGCGTATGAATCCGGTATCTCACTATCGCACCTTGTGGATATCGGATATCCATCTGGGGACGCCGGGATGCCAGGCCGATTACCTGTTGGATTTTCTGCGCTGTCATGACGCAGATACCATCTATCTGGTGGGCGATATCCTGGACGGCTGGCAGTTGCGCAAGACCTGGTACTGGCCCCAGGCCCACAATGATGTGGTTCAGAAACTGTTGCGCAAGGCGCGCAAGGGGACCCGGGTGGTTTATGTGCCGGGGAACCACGATGCGCTGATGCGTCAGTTCTGTGATTTGGCTTTTGGCGACATCGTGGTCCAGGACGAAGCCATTCATACCCTGGCGGATGGACGCAAACTCTGGGTGGTGCATGGCGATCTGTTCGATGGGGTGACTACTCATGCGCGCTGGCTGTCCCATCTGGGGGATAGCCTCTATACCTTCATCCTCAAATTCAACCGGTGGTTCAATGCTGCCCGTGCCCGCCTGGGTCTGCCCTACTGGTCCGTGTCCCAATACCTCAAGCATCAGGTGAAAAACGCGGTCAATTACATCCATGCCTTTGAACAGGTAATGGTGGAGGAAGCCCGTCGACGCGGTTGTCAGGGCGTCGTTTGTGGGCATATCCACAAGGCCGAGATTCGAGAGGTGAACGGGGCCCTGTACTGCAACGATGGGGATTGGGTGGAAAGTTTGACGGCCCTGGTGGAAACTCATGACGGGGCGTTGAGTATCGTGGAATGGCGCCAGAAAGTGGCTTCCCCCCTCAACCTCGGCCCCATTCATCTGGCCGAACAGGAGGGGTGAGTCAGACCCTCAGCCAAGGAGTGAAGATATGCGTATCATGATCGTGACGGATGCTTGGGAACCCCAGGTCAATGGCGTGGTCCGGACCCTGAAAAATACACGCCGGGAATTGGAAACCCTGGGACATGAGGTCGCCATGATCACTCCCGGGGATTTTTCCACTTTGCCTTGTCCTACCTATCCCGACATTCGCCTGTCGCTGCTGCCGGGGCGTCGGGTCTGCCGAAAGTTGCAGGATTTTGTTCCGGAAGCGCTGCACATTGCCACCGAAGGTCCCCTCGGCCTGGCGGCACGGGCCTATGCCCTGCGCCATGATTTACCCTTCACCACGGCGTACCACACCCGTTTCCCCGAATACGTCCAGGCCCGTTTTGCTTTTCCCCTGGCCTGGACCTATGCCTTCCTGCGCTGGTTTCACGGGCCATCCCGTGCCGTGATGGCACCGACTCCGGTGGTGCAGAAAGATTTGCAACGTCAGGGTTTCAAGCGGGTGGTACTGTGGAGTCGTGGGGTGGATCTGGAGATTTTTCGTTCTGAGCGGGGTCATCGGCTGGATTCGGCACCGCCGATTTTTCTGTATGTGGGACGGGTGGCGGTGGAAAAGAATGTGGAAGCCTTTTTGTCCCTTGATTTGCCCGGTTCCAAATGGGTCGTGGGGGAAGGGCCGGCCTTGCCCCGCCTGCGCCAGCACTATCCGGAAGTCAATTATCTGGGCGTGTTGAATCTGCAGGCATTGGCCGCCGTGTATGCTTCGGCCGATGTGTTCGTCTTTCCCAGCAAGACCGATACCTTTGGATTGGTGTTGCTGGAAGCCCTGGCCTGTGGTTGCCCGGTGGCAGCCTATCCGGTGACTGGGCCGCTGGATGTGATCGGAGATTCCCCCGCCGGGGTGCTGAACGAGGATTTGCGTACGGCCTGCCTCGCGGCCCTGAACATTCCTCGGGAGGTGGCACGGGCTCATGCGGAGAAATTCTCCTGGGCCGCCGCCACCCATCAGTTTGTGGCGCATCTGCAGCCGGTGGAGTCTGCTCCTCCCTTGGTTGCCGAACTGGGGGTGGGATGATTCAGCAGGAAAGCCCCTATAAGGGGAAAAGAGGCTTCAAGCGAATCTGGAAGGCTCTGGGCTATTCCCTGACCGGTTTTGTCGATGCGTACCGGCATGAAAGCGCCTTTCGTCAGGAAGCGGCCTTGTCCTGCGTCCTGGTTCCCCTCTCCCTGATACTTCCCGCATCCGGGGAAGGGCATGCCCTGATGATCGGTAGTCTCCTGCTGGTGTTGGTGGTGGAACTGCTGAATTCGGCGGTGGAAGCTGCGGTGGACCGGGTTTCTCTGGAAAACCATCGCCTCGCCAAACGGGCCAAGGACATCGGCAGTGCCGCTGTCCTGGTCAGTCTGGTGAATGCCGTTCTGGTGTGGGGGTTGGTGCTGTTTTTCTGACCTGAGCCCCGAGGGCGGCCCCCACCGAGACCAGGGCCACCCCCGCCAACGTGGTGAGAGTGAGGGCTTCGCCCAGAAAAGGCACGGCCAGCAGGGAGGTGGTTCCTGGAACGATGGCCAGCATCATGGAGGCAATGCCACTGCCCAGGGAAAGGGTGGCATAGGCGAAACTGAAGGCGGCGACCAGCGCGGCAATGATGCCCTGATAGACACCCTGGAGCAGGAGAGCCGAACTACTGACGCCGGACAATCCTTTGGGGAGGAACAGGGCGTACAGGGGAAGATAGAGCACGGCGGCTCCCACGGTGATGCCGCTGACGGCGTCCAGAGGGCGGATGTTCCATACTCTGACCAGCAAGCCGTAGTAGGCCCAGGACAGGGCTGCACCGATAAAGCAGAGGTCGCCGAGCCAGTTTTTTTCTCCCGTCGACGGAGGAACGGAACCCGGGGCAAAACGGGAGAAACCAATGACCATCAGGCCCAGCGCGGTCAATACCAAGGCCGTCAGGGTGGCGCTGTTGGGACGGTCTTTGAGCCAGATCCAGGCAATTGCGGCGCTGGCCAGGGGGATCCCGCCATTGACCAGTACCCCGGCATGAGCGGCCGGAGCCAGGGAAAAACCGGCGTAGATGAGCAAGGCGTAGAACAGCCCGCCGCTGCTGGCGATGATCAGAAGTCGGCGCAACGGCAGGGGGTTTTTTGAAATGAAATAGATCGGCAGCATGAGAGAACCGGCGACACCGAAACGCAGTGCGGTGAGGTCGTAGGGAGTCAGGGTGCTTTTGCCGCCAAGGCGGGAAACGATGTTGAAACCACTCCAGCATGCCACCACGACGGTGGCGGCCAAAAAACCTTTCCAGCGCGGACGCGCGTGCGAGATAGACATGGATGGAAAACCCGTGAGTGAGCTATGATGTCTGTCGTCGTGGTGACGACGGACATTGGGGCATGAGGCCCGAGCCGTCAGTTTACATGGTTTTCCGGCCCCGGGTTTGGATACGGCTTCCCCCCTTCCTTCCGGAAGGGAAATGGCGCAGCGTAAGGAAAGGCAGATGATACTGAAATGGATTTTATGGGGGTTGGTGATTTTTTGGGTGTATCGCCAGATCACGGGGCACAGATCTCGGGCGGGCTCACTGTTTTCGGGTTTTACCGGAACGGGAAGGGTCCGTCATCCTCCTTCGGAGGCTTCCGAAGAACTCAAAACGACACAGGATATGGTGCGTTGCGCGCATTGCGGACTGTTCCTGCCCCGGCAGGAAGCGCTCTCCCAGAGGGGCGACTGGTACTGTAGCGAAGCCCACCGCCAGGCTGGCGCGCGCGTTCAATGATGGCGCGGGGTATGACCTTTCCTCCGCCTTTTTCCGTGGATTCCGGGGGCTGGGTGAGCCGTGCCTGGCATTGCCCGTCTCCCAATTTCGATCTCCGATCCCGCTCGGGATCTCCCCCAATTCTGGTGGTGATCCATTCGATCAGCCTGCCGCCGGGGCAGTTTGGGGGGCGGGCCGTGGAGGATCTGTTCACCAACCGGCTGGATCCCTCCGCCCACCCGTCTTTTGAATCTCTGCGTGACTTGCGGGTCTCCGCCCATTTCCTGATCCGGCGCGAAGGCACGTTGACCCAGTTCGTCTCCACCGATGCGCGCGCCTGGCATGCCGGAGTATCCCAGTGGGCGGGACGGCAGGGGTGCAATGACTTTTCCATCGGCATCGAACTGGAAGGGACCGATCACACTCCCTTCACGGAGGCGCAGTATGGCACGCTGGGGGCCCTGCTGGAAGGGCTCTGCGCGCGGTATCCCATCCGTGCGATCACCGGACACTGCGATGTGGCACCGGGCCGCAAGACGGATCCCGGCCCCTGTTTCGACTGGGCGCGTTGGGAAGCATCAGGGTATCCTGTGCAACTTCTGCGCCCCAAGAAGGCGCGCTCGGGATAGAATGAGGGTTTTCTGAAAAGGGGCCCCGGCGCGCCCCCATCTGTGGAGAGAATCGTTATGGCGTTGATGATCGGGATACCGCGCGAGATCCATGCGGGAGAACGGCGTGTGGCCGCTACCCCGGAAACGGCCACCCAGTTGATGAAACTGGGCTATGCCGTGGCCCTGGAGAGTGGGGCGGGGGCGGCAGCCCAATGGGGCGATGAGGCGTACGCGGCAGTGGGCGTGAAGATTCTGCCCACGGCCCGGGCGGTGTGGGAACAGGCGGATATCGTGCTCAAGGTGCGCCCGCCCGAGGTGGATCCCGTCACGGGCGAACTGGAATCCCGACCCCTGCGGGCCGGGTCCGCCCTGATCGGTTTTCTCTGGCCTGCCCAGAATCCGGATCTGCTGGAAACCTTCAGGGCCCAGGGAATCACGGCGTTGTCCATGGATGCCGTGCCGCGCATTTCCCGCGCGCAGAAACTGGATGCCCTGAGTTCCATGGCCAATATTGCAGGGTATCGCGCCATCGTCGAGGCGGCCCAGCATTTCGGACGTTTTTTTACGGGACAGATCACTGCAGCCGGCAAGGTGCCCCCCGCCAAGGTGATGGTGATCGGCGCCGGGGTGGCGGGGTTGGCGGCCATAGGGACGGCGCGCAGTCTGGGGGCCATCGTGCGTGCCTTCGATACCCGTCCCGAGGTCAAACAGCAGATCGAAAGCATGGGGGCCGAGTTTCTCGAACTGGATTTCGAGGAAGAGGGGAGTGGGACGGGGGGTTACGCCAAGCAGATGAGTCCCGAGTTCATCGCTGCGGAAATGGCGCTCTTCGCGGCCCAGGCCAGGGAAGTGGACATCATCGTGACCACCGCCCTGATTCCAGGCAAGCCTGCTCCCCGTCTGATCACCGCCGACATGGTGGCGAGCATGAAGCCTGGCAGTGTCATCGTGGATCTGGCGGCGGAACAGGGCGGGAATTGTGAGGGGACGGTGCCCGGTCAGGTGACCGTGGTCCACGGTGTGTCCCTCATCGGTTATACCGATCTGCCCAGTCGTCTGGCAGCCCAGTCGAGTCAACTGTACGGTACCAATCTGCGCCACCTGCTCACCGATATGACGCCCGGCAAGGACGGACAACTGGTGGTCAACATGGAGGATGAGGTCATTCGTACGGCTACCGTGGTCCATCAGGGCGCATTGACCTGGCCTGCGCCGCCGCTCAAGGTTCGGGCCGTTGCGCCCGCCAAACCGGCAACGGCCATGGTGCCGGCACCCAAGCATGGCGAATCTTCCGGCCCGGCCCATTTCTCCACCCTTTTGAAGGTGTTTGGTGGGGGGGGGATACTCTTCCTGTTGGTGGGTATGTACGCACCAGCCGCCTTCCTGCCGCACTTCACGGTTTTCGTTCTGGCCTGCTTCGTGGGCTATCAGGTCGTGTGGAACGTGACCCCGGCCTTGCATACCCCCCTCATGAGCGTGACCAACGCCATCAGCGGCATCATCGTGCTGGGGGCCCTGTTGCAGATGGCCAACCCCGAGTCCAGTGTGGTCGGGCTGGCGGTGTTCTCCGTGCTGATTGCCACCATCAACATCGCTGGCGGGTTCCGTGTGACCCAGCGCATGTTGAACATGTTCCGCAAAGATTGAGGATTGTTTCATGGGTAATGGAGTATTGACGGTTTCCTATATCGCGGCAGCGATTCTGTTCATTTTGAGTCTGGGCGGATTGTCCCGACAGGAGACGGCGCGACGCGGCAATTTTTATGGGGCGACGGGCATGGCGCTGGCGGTGGGGGCGACCCTGCTGAGTGGGCAGGTAGGCAATCTGGGCTGGTTGATTCCCGCCATTCTGGTGGGGGCCGTGGTGGGCTGGATGCTGGCGGTACGGGTGGAGATGACCCAGATGCCCGAGTTGGTGGCCATTCTTCACAGTTTCGTGGGCCTGGCAGCGACCCTGGTGGGGTATGCCAGCACCCTGGACACGCACACGGTATTCACCGGAGCCGAGCTGAGCGTCCATCGCACCGAAATCTTTGTGGGCGTGTTCATTGGCGCATTGACCTTTACCGGGTCCCTGGTGGCTTTCGGTAAATTGCGCGGTTCCATTTCCGGCAAACCCCTAGCCCTGCCGGGGCGTCATCTGCTCAATGTGCTGGTGATTCTGACTTCGGTCTATCTGGGAATTGGATTCGTGGGAGCGGACACGGTTATGGCCCCCCTGCTGCCCTTGCTGATCATGACCGGGCTGGCGCTGTTCATCGGCTTTCACCTGGTCATGGCCATCGGAGGCGCGGACATGCCCGTGGTGGTATCCATGCTCAACAGTTACTCGGGTTGGGCAGCAGCGGCCACCGGTTTCATGCTCTCCAATGACCTGCTCATCGTCACCGGCGCCCTGGTGGGCAGCAGCGGGGCCATTCTGTCTTACATCATGTGTCGGGCCATGAATCGCAGTTTCCTCAGTGTCATCCTGGGCGGGTTTGGTACGGGCGGCACGACTTCTTCGACCTCTGAAGGCCCGCAGGGGGAAGTGATGGCGATATCGGCAGAAGAAACGGCTCACATGCTGGCCGATGCCCAGGGGGTGATCATCGTTCCCGGTTATGGCATGGCCGTGGCACAGGCCCAGGGGGCCATCAGTGAAATCACCCATCGTCTCCGTGCCAAGGGGGTGACGGTACGCTTTGCCATTCACCCCGTGGCCGGACGTTTGCCCGGTCACATGAACGTATTGCTGGCCGAGGCCAAGGTGCCCTACGACATCGTCATGGAAATGGATGAGATCAACGGGGACTTCCCGGACACCGATGTGGTTCTGGTGGTCGGGGCCAACGACATCGTCAATCCCAGCGCCCAGGAAGATCCAGGTAGCCCCATTGCCGGCATGCCGGTGCTGGAGGTCTGGAAGGCCAAGACGGTGGTGGTCTTCAAACGCAGCATGGCGACCGGCTATTCCGGTGTGGAAAACCCCCTTTTCTACAAGGAGAATGCGCGCATGCTCTTTGGCGATGCCCGGAAGAGTGTCGATTCCATCCTGGCCCATTTGCCCAGTTGAGAGAAGTGTCATAAAACCTTCATGGAGAAAGGGGGGCGACCTCGCTATAATTTCGTGCTTTTGTGCGAATGGGGTCGGTGATGCAAAAAACGGAGAAGGGAAAGGGAAGTTTTTTCCTCTGCCGTTTGGTGGGTGGGTTGCTGGCGGGGTTTTGCTCACTCGGTGCGCACGCGGTATTGCAGGATGAAATTCAGGTCTATGACGATACCATCAATGACCCCGGCCAATGGGGGTTGCAAATGCACCTCAACAGTACCCCTTCCGGCCCCCAGTACATTCCGCCCAACGACGGGATGGTGGATACCCATGGATACCGGAGCACGGCGGAAATCAGTTATGGCCTGACTCCCACCCTGGAGGCCGGGTTATACCTTCCGGTGGTTCATGGCTACTATGATGGAACCCAGTTTGCCGGTCCTCGCGTGCGGATGAAATGGATTCCGCAAAAAGCCCCGGATACGGGGGGGATATTTTACGGGCTGAATGTAGAAATCTCCGATATCAAGCCGATCTACGAACCCACGCAGCAAATGATGGAGTTGCGTTCCATCATCGGCTACCGCGATTCGGATTGGCTGTATGACATCAACCCCACTTTGGATTACAATCTGCGCCCCGGCTACCGTCAAGGGGGGCCGGTGTTCAGTCCGCAGATCAAGGTCGGGCGAAACGTCATGCCGGGGTTGATGGCGGGCTTCGAGTACTATTCCGTGTTGAGTACGCTCACCACGATGTTTCCCTATTCGCAGCAGAATAACGTTCTGTTTGCTGCCGTGGACATAAACATGAAACCCTGGGTCGTCAACTTCGGGGTCGGCCGTGGCTTGACCCAGGCGGCGGACGGCTGGACCATCAAGGCCATCATCGATATCCCGATCGACTGACGGTCGGGGAATATTCATTCGGATGATTCGGTATTTTTTGGGTAATAGCGCAAGGGAGTGTATGGGTCGTGGGCGGTCGTGTCGGAAATCTTGCTCCCTTGGGCTGGGCGCGCGCATTTATTCGGTTTCTGTGCCTGACACTCTGTTTTCTGGCCATTCAGGCTCATGCCGGCCTGTGGGACCTGACGGGGGACGACGGCAGGGAGGGTAGTTCACCGCCCTGGGTGGTCCAGGGCGACGAAACCTTCATTGATCAATACCACGGTTCCTTTCCCTCCGCCCGTCCCAATGGTCCGAACAGTTTTTCGTCGAATCCCGAGAACTCCTTCTCGAATATCTTTGGTCTGCAACTGGGGTTCGATCTGGGAAACCAGGGGGAATTCTGGTTCCGTTCGGAAACCATTCGCGGGATCCCTCTCAGCAATGCAGGGGGGTTGGGGGCGTTGACCAATAACGACATGCAGCGCTACATGACCAATACTTTCGTGACCTACCTCGCGCTGGGGTTCTACACGCGGGTGGTCAACTTCGGGGGGGAAAGCGAATCCTTGCCCATGGCCAGCCACCAGTTCGACCGCGCGGTGGACTCCCATCGTTTGACCTGGACCATCGGCAAAGTGGATGTGCTGTCCTATTTTGACGGCAATGCCTATGCACACAAGAGCGACGACCAGTTTCTC
>NZ_DAHVHV010000170.1:0-527 GCF_027317285.1 Ferrovum sp.
CCACTCCCCACCCACCTTGATCCGCCAGACGATGTCATCTGCCCTTGATTTGAAATCCTCGGTGATGTAACTGCCGTGCTCCCTCTCCAGGGTCGCGTAATCCAGACTGTGCAGCCACTCGTCCGGCACAAATCCCATGATCAGGTCGCGCACCATCTCCGGGGCAGAAATAAAGATACTTGTAACTGCTGTCGTGCTCGTAACTCATCCAGGCATTCTATCCACCCGAATCCGAACCTGGATTCCCCTACACACCAACAAATTCGCCCTTATCGTCTCTGGTCATGCCTTCCAGGTCGCGAAGGAATGGAAAATTCGCGGTCTGCACCACAGTTACCGCTGAGCGGCGTAATCCCGTACCGAATTGCAACTTGCCTTTGGTCTTCGGCGCCGTCAGCCGAGGCTTTGTCGCACCGATTTTCGGCAAAATCCCATGCATTTCTCTGAGAGGGTAATCCCCCCTGTAAAAAGTTGGGAATAGAAGTAGAATTTTCTCGATATGAGGAGGTTCTACATGAAGCAGTCGA
>NZ_DAHVHV010000171.1:0-518 GCF_027317285.1 Ferrovum sp.
TGAGGCCAGATCTTTGGCATAGTCTGCCGCCTCGGATAATCGAATTGACTCATAAAACTTCGCTTTTAGGCGAAAACTATTGATATCTTCCAACAATAACGCTCTTATCTCATCCTTGCTCATCGGGAAACTCCTTGTGTGAGGTTTAACCGGGATCTTGCCTGCATTTTCTTCGTTAACTTTCTTCATCCAGCATCGTTTCATTTCTTTTGTCAGTATTCATTATCCCAAAATATCCGGACGGCTCAGGGAGGCGCTTTTAACCCTGATGACGTGGTCTCTGAAGATTTGTTCGTTGTTTCTTGGGGAACTTCTTTCGGAGTATCTTTCTCGTCCGTTTTCGGGGTGTCCTTTTCGTTTTTTTCGTCTGTTCTGCGTTCTCCAGTGGTGGCTACAAAAACAATGGATCCCAGAAAAAGTAGGCCTATGATCGTTTCAAGCATAAAATATTGGATCCTTCATATATTTTTTGATTGTGCGAACCTTCAAGTTATTTTCATACTCCAAAGTTTGAGGAG
>NZ_DAHVHV010000172.1:0-517 GCF_027317285.1 Ferrovum sp.
CTCTCTCTGTTCTCTGTTTGTCTCTTGAGCGTTCAAGAGGTCGCCTCCAGGATTCATGCGGGTTTCCGGCCCATCGGTTATGATCACGAATTGGGTGAGCGTAGGCGACCGAAACAGGGAATAGCAGGCTGTGAATCGCCTCAACCACAGACCCAAAAAAGCACTTGGATTCAGAAGAAGTATTATTCGAAGTAACGGTACGCTACGCCAGCCACCGTCAGGTGTTGAACTGAAAACTCGAAACCGTCAGCACTATTCGATAATGGATTCTCCGATGAATGTGAACCAGCCTCTTACCGATGATGAAATCAACGAACTGGATGATTTTCTGCTTTCCGATAAATCGCCGGGATCCTGTATGGATATTTCCACTTTCGATGGTTTTCTGGCAGCCGTCGTACTCAATCCCGATGTAATCCTTCCCAGCCGCTGGTTGCCATGGGTATGGGATATGGACGATGGCGAAGAATCTCCCGAATTCGACACGCTGGATGAGGCGAGCCGCATCTCGAACCTG
>NZ_DAHVHV010000173.1:0-265 GCF_027317285.1 Ferrovum sp.
TTCCTTGCGCAGAGTGATGTCAGAAAATACGCCGACATAATTCGTCACCCGTCCATCCCCATCAAGCACGGCAGTGATGGTCAGCCATTCCGGGTAAATCTCTCCATTCTTGCGTCGGTTCCAGAGTTCTCCCTGCCAGTATTTGTCGCGGTTGAGGGTTTCCCACATGGCTTGGTAAAACGCTGCATCCTGTCGTCCGGATTTGAGTATGGCGGGGGTCTTGCCTAACGCCTCCATGGCGCTATAGCCGGTCAATCGAGTGAAA
>NZ_DAHVHV010000173.1:275-516 GCF_027317285.1 Ferrovum sp.
CACCTTGCGTGCGTGGACTTCCTGTTCCGCCAACAGCGTCAACCGGACGGCCGGAGCAAGCCGGGCCAGTCGGTCTTTTAGTACATAATCCTTGGCGCCCGCATGGATCAACTCCACTGCCTCAACATCAGTAAGAGCGCCGGTGACCATGATCACCGGTACTTCAGGGTGGGTGCGCTGCACGATCTCCAGTGCAACTAAGCCGTTGAAGTCGGGCAGATTGTAATCTGAAAGGATGATG
>NZ_DAHVHV010000174.1:0-513 GCF_027317285.1 Ferrovum sp.
GAGCAATACGCCATTGTCGGGGGGATCATCTGTGGTCAGGGCTTGCTCGACTCGTTTGTGACTTCGATCCGGGTAGAACAGGAAACAGATTTCCTGGTGTTCTCCGAAGACCGGCCAGAAGTATCCCGTCTTCATCTGTCCTGTGCCGGTACGCCCTGCCTTGATGGGAGTTTCATCCATGGCCTTGACCCGGGAGCGACGGATCGATTCCAGTTGGGCGTCATGGATGGGATTGAGCAGGGTCAGTGCTGCGTGAGCGATCTGGGTGAGCCAAGGGCGGCTGACGGTAATGCCACTGTTGAGCAGACGCTGATGCTGGCGATGCAGAGGACTATGGTAGAGGAATTTATCCTCGATCAACCCTGCCATGAAACTGACATCAGCCCGACTACCGTCGAGGACCCCTTGGGGCGCTGGGGCACAGGAGAGGGTTTCCGTTTCCTTGATCTTGATGACGGGGCGCACATACTTGAGGATCACATAACTACCGGGACGCTGGGCCAGGCTGGTCTC
>NZ_DAHVHV010000175.1:0-508 GCF_027317285.1 Ferrovum sp.
CACAATGGGCCTTTGAAGACCTGTGGAAAACGGTCAAGGGTGGACATCCCTGGCAGGGGATCATCAAGAACCGCACCAAGAGCAGCGCCCAGTATTGGGTGCGAGCCACGGTTTCCCCAGTCATGCGCTCAGGTCAGGTCGTTGGCTATCTGTCATTGTGGCAAAAGCCCTCCAGATTGGAAATTTCGGAAGCAGAGAAACTTTACCGCATGGCCGAGGCGCCGCGTCCGCCGTTCTCGATCCAACGGTGGTTCAGTAATCTGAACCTGCAAACCAAACTTCAGATCATGATCCAGCCAGCGCTTCTGATCGTGGGCGTACTCGCTACCTTCGGCGTCTACAGCCAGATGAAGGCGACCATGATAGACAATGTGCAGCGCCGGGCCGTGGCTACCGCCATGCAGGTCATCGACAGCGCCAACATGCTGATGGTTACCGGAGAAATCTCGATCCCTGCAAACCGCAAACTGATGATAAAAAAAATCATGGAAGGACAGCACCTCCAATC
>NZ_DAHVHV010000176.1:0-504 GCF_027317285.1 Ferrovum sp.
ATTACCACATAGTCTGGTCTGGTTTGTTTCAATTTAGATTCACCAACAATCGGAATTCTACAACCGGGTAAAAATTTATCCTGCTTAGCAGGATTGCGATCCACCACATAAGCCAGCAAATCCGACCGCACGCCCGCATAATTCATCAAAGTGTTACCTTTAGCTGCGGCACCATAACCGACTACAGCTTTACCTGCACGCCGAGCATCGATCAAAAAAGCTAAAAAATCATTTTTCACTCGATTTGCTTTGTCTTGAAATCCGGTGTAGAAGGCGATACTTGTCATGCCTGCATCTACTTCTTTCTTTAGCATATTGGCTATGTTTTTACTTGTTTCACGCATGCCTGTGTCCTTGCGTTGTGCATAAACACGCAGGCTTCCTCCATGTGTGGGCAGCGTCTCCACATCAAATACGCTCAATCCGTTGTGTGCAAAAATCTGCTTCACCGTTGTCAATGAAAGATACGAATAGTGCTCGTGATAAATGGTGTCGAACTGATTT
>NZ_DAHVHV010000177.1:0-502 GCF_027317285.1 Ferrovum sp.
TACTGTGCAGCTGGAAGATACTCCTTGCGTGCGCGGCATGATCAACAAAGTGTTTTACTTGGTTAAGTGTGAGGCGTAACAGATGAATCTCAATAATATTCAACCTGCACAAGGTGCAAAGCACGCCAAGCGTCGCGTTGGTCGCGGTATCGGTTCCGGTTTGGGCAAGACCTGCGGTCGCGGCCATAAAGGTCAGAAGTCACGTGCGGGTGGGTTCCATAAAGTGGGTTTCGAAGGCGGTCAGATGCCTTTGCAACGCCGTTTGCCCAAGCGTGGTTTCGTCTCGCTGACACGTAACGACACCGCTCAAGTGCGTTTGTCCGATTTGCAGAAGTTGCCGGTCGATACCATCGATCTGTTGGCACTCAAGCAAGCCGGTGTGGTTCATGCGAATGCGTTGTCTGCAAAAGTGATTCTTTGCGGTGAGATTACTCGTGCGGTCAAATTGCAGGGTTTGTTGCTGACTAAGGGTGCGCTTGCGGCGGTTCAAGCTGCCGGCGGT
>NZ_DAHVHV010000017.1:0-38140 GCF_027317285.1 Ferrovum sp.
TCGACAAAGGTTCGGCGGGAACGGGGTGGAACGGCGGTCAGAAGAAAGGAAATCCATTCCGAGAGCAGCAGACAGACTGAGGAGGTGAGCGACATGAAGAGGAATCTGGGGTTGAAAACCCTTCATTGGTTGCTGCGCTACCCGCTCCAAAAACAACCCCGAGCGGGTAGCGCAGCAACCTCGCAAATCGGCGTTCATGTCAAGTGTTTTTTGCATTTATCGAAAATTTATCGCGTGGATGGATGCCTTCGAAATTGGGAAAAGTCCGCGAATGTCTAAAGTTCAGTTTTTATTATTGCGACCGCCTTTATTTTCACTCCCTTCAGTACGTTTGGACAGGTGGTTTTTTCAGTCTCCCTCTTGTCGTTGACCATTTTATTCAGGAATGTGCCAGGGCATCTGGTTTCCCTGGCCTTGATCGTCATGTCCCTTGCCGTTTCAACGCGTTATATCTGGTGGCGGCTTAGTTCGACGCTTAACTGGGATCGTTCCCTGGATTTGATCTGGGGAGTGTTGTTGTTGGCTGCTGAAATTTATGCTTATGTTTTTCTGGTGTTGGGGTATTTTCAGACCGCATGGCCGCTGCACAGGAAGATGGTGCCATTGCCTGAGGATGAAACGCTTTGGCCGACGGTGGACGTGTATATTCCAACCTACAACGAACCGTTGGAGGTGGTGCGTGCAACCATCTATGCGGCCCAGGGGATCGATTGGCCAACAGACAAATTAAACATCTATTTGCTGGATGACGGCAGGCGTCCTGAATTCGAAGAATTTGCCTCCATGGTCAAGATTCACTACCTCACTCGTCCGGACAACAAGTATGCAAAGGCGGGGAATCTGAATCATGCCATGACAAAGACTCATGGTCATTTTATTGCCATCTTCGATTGCGACCACATTCCGACGCGATCTTTTTTGCAGACCACCATGGGAGGGTTTCTCAAGGACTCCAAACTATTTCTGGTGCAGACACCCCACCAGTTCTATTCGGCAGACCCGTACGAAAAAAATCTCTTTACCTTTCGGGCAGCACCCAATGAAAGCGAATTGTTTTATGGATTGGTGCAAGACGGTAATGATTTTTGGGACAGTACCTTTTTCTGTGGAAGTTGTGCGGTTCTCCGACGCAGCGCCCTGGATGAGATTGGGGGCGTGGCGGTCGAAACCGTGACAGAAGATGCACATACCTCCCTCAAATTGCACCGGTTGGGTTATCGCTCTGCCTACCTCAAAATTCCGCAAGCAGCGGGATTGTCGACAGAAAGTTTATCGTCTTACATTGGTCAACGTATTCGGTGGGCACGGGGAATGGCGCAGATCTTCCGGTTGGATAATCCTTTTTTGGGGCGGGGATTGACGCTGATGCAACGAATCAGTTACGGGACGGCCATGCTGAATTTCTTTGGCGGTATTCCAAGAATTTTATTTCTGACTGCACCGTTGGCGTTTCTCCTTTTTCACTCCTATGTGATTTTGGCCCCGGCTCTGACTGTATTGATCTATGTAATCCCTCATATTCTCCACGCGGTATTGGCAAAGTCGCGTTTGCAGGGAAAATACCGTTCCACGTTCTTCTCTGAAGTCTATGAAACTGTCCTGTCCTGGTATATTGCATGGCCAACCACGATTGCGATGATCAATCCCAAAAAGGGGAAATTCAATGTCACGGCCAAGGGCGGTTTGATATTGGATGATTATTTTGATTTCAACATTGCCATGCCTTTTATCGCGTTAATCGTCTTGAATCTTGCCGGTTTTTCTGCGGGCATCTACAGAATAATCCATGGGCCGGAAAATGAGGTCCTTTCAGTAGCGTTTAATCTGGTTTGGACTTTTTATAACTGTCTGATGCTGGGCTGTACTTTGTTTGTCGCCTCGGAGGTGCGCCAGGTTCGGGCTTCCCATCGTGTTCAGGTCAATCTCCCCGCCATACTCAAAACTTCGGATGGCTTCTGCCTTCAGACCCATACGGCGGACTACTCTCAGGGAGGAATTTCTCTGGTGGTGGGTCGCGAACGGACTGTGGCTCCAGAGGATCGTGTGCATGTGTCGTTGTGGCGCGGAGACGAAGAACACACTTTTCCGGCACAAGTCATGTCCCAGTCCGAGGGCACACTGCGCATGAAATGGCTGTTTGAAAGCGTGCTTATCCGGTTGTCACAGACAACCACTACCTGTAGTGGTTCGTGATTTTGCGGCATAGGTCTCGGCATAGGTAGGTGCGGTGATACCACCGGCGATGCCAAGCAGAGAGCGAAAGGCATTGAACGGGTAGAAACGGCGGTTGAAGCGAAAGGTGAATTCGTTGAGATAGGTTTGGAGGTGCTGCGGGCTGACACCATGGTGAGTGCCGCGCAGCCAGGTTTTGAGATTGGAGAATACGAGATGGATGATAGGCAGAAAAGTTTCGGCGACTTGCATATTGCCTCGTTCTGCGACAGCGCTATGAAGAAAGCCGAGCCGAGTGAGCGATGCGTAGCCGCTCCAGTCATCGGTAATGATGGATGCTCCTGGCGCGATGTTGCTCTTGACAAATCCGCCCAGCGATTTGGCGCTACGATCCGGCACCACGGCGAGCCGGACACGGCCAGCGTATCGTCCCGTTCTGCGTTTATTGAGACAGTTGTCCTTCTTGCGCTGCCGAACCTCGACCGCGCCAGCCACGAGTACCATGCCATGAAACCCATGTCCCTTGCCGCGCGTGCGCCCGCCAACGTAGGTCTCATCAGCCTCGACGACTTCACCGGGTTTTCCTCCGATCCGATCCTGGTCGGGGCGCACCATGCCGACACGCAATTTGTGGAGTATCTGGAATGCAGTCTCGTAACGCGACAGTCCAAGTTGCCGCTGAAACTGAACAGCCGACATGCCCTGCGTCTGGCTGGCCACCAAGTAAGCGGCCCAGAACCAGACAGTGAGAGGCGTGTGCGTATGATCCATGACTGTGTCGGCAGTAAGGCGGGTTTCGCGTCGACACCTTCGGCAACAGAGAACGCCGGAGCGAGTGGCGTAACGATAGGGATCGCCAACTGTCTTGCAGTGGGGGCAGACAAACCCGCTACCCCATCGAGCGCGCTCAAGGTATCGCGCACACGCTGCCTCATCAGGAAAGAGCCGCTGAAACTCCGGGAGCGATTTCGGAAATGGCAGATCGTCTCGCTCCAGCACATCAATGACCATGTTCGCCCCAAGTTCACACCTCCGGCTACACTACAGGTAGTGGCTGTCTGTGACAACCGGATAAGCACGTTTGAAAGTATTGACGAACAGAGAAATTACATCCAGTGCACCTTTGGCAGAGCCGATGCCTGGATTCATTGGTCAGACCACATTCTGACCGATAAGCCACTGGTGGGGTTGCTTCAGGTTTTTAAGGTGGGGGCGGTGGGATATTGGCGCATGTTCATAAAAATCCCCGGAGTGGATTTGGCTCGGGCAACGGTGACTCGAATGGGGGCCACACTGGTGTGGATGCTTCCAAGGACACCAAAAACGATGGAGTACATATGGAAGTAAAAAACCCCTTGGTGGGTTTGCTTTTTTTATTCTTTGGTACCGCAGTTCATGCTGCAACTTTGGTGAGTTCGGGGCCGGAAACGACGGAAATGACGACTCTCGAAAGCGTGAGTCACTACCCCCTGTATAAACTTGGAGAAGATGAGGATCAAACCAGTGGAGTATTCAAATTGCGTTCCACGGAAGGAACCCTTAATTTTTCTTTCGGAACCCGTCTGGATCAAGTGGTGGAAAGTGCTGTTTTTCACCTGAAATTCAACTATTCACCTGCGCTTATCCCAACGGAATCCCATATCAAGATTCTGTTGAACAACGAAGTCGTCAAAGTGGTTTCGATTCCAAAGGAGTATTCCTCCGTACCCCTGAGTATCGATGTGCCTCTGGATCCAAGACTCATCACTGATTACAACCGGCTTCAACTGGTCTTTATCGGGCATTACACCAACGATCAGTGCGAAGATCCGTTCAATACGACGTTATGGGCGGATGTCGACAGTAATAGTAACCTGGAGATGAAGGTGGCGCAGATTCCTCTGAAGGGCGGCTTGGGTTTATTGCCTGTGCCATTCTTCGATCCGCACGATAATACACGCCTCGATGTCCCTTTCGTATTTCCCGATGCGCCGGGACTGCCGATGATCCAAGCGGCTGGGATCGTGTCGTCGTGGTTGGGAAAGTTGGCGGATTGGAGAGGTTCGATTTTTCCGGTGTCCATGAATCAGGTGCCGGCGGGGAATGCCGTGGTATTTGCGACCAACGGGGTTCGTCCCGATTTTTTGCGTGACCATCCCAATGTCACGGGTCCCGTGCTCGAAATCATGACCAACCCAACGGATGGAATATCCCGTCTTCTGGTGATTTTTGGACGCAATGACAAAGATCTTCATACGGCGGCGCTTGCGCTGGCATTGGGTCAGAGTGCTTTGTCCGGACAATCGGCAACGGTGGTGGAAGTCAAGGAGGAAGACCCTCGCAAGGCCTATGATGCGCCGCGCTGGTTACGCCTCGATGGGGCCGTAAAATTGGGTGAATTGGTAGATACCCCAGATAAACTCCAAACCTTCGGTCCTTCGCTGTTACCGATTCGTATCCATATGCGCGTGGCCCCCGATGTATTTGCCTGGCGTAGTCAGGGTATTCCGGTAGAACTGAAATATCGCTATACCCCCCCTCATGACGTCGGCGAATCCCGTTTGGTGATGAGTATCAATCATCAACTGGTTCAAGCCTTCAATCTCAGGGCATCCAATGAAGCGGAAGATCAAAAGATCCGGTTGCCCTTGATGGACAATGCGGTTCTTTCCGCCACGGATCAAATACTGATCCCTCCTTACAAACTGTGGTCCCGTGATACCTTGAGTTTCAGATTCAGTATTGCGCACCATAAGGAGGGCGTATGCCGCGATACCCAGAGCGGTAATATTCGTGCCGCGATCGACCCGGATTCCACCATCGATCTGTCAGGGTATCCTCATTACGCGGAGATGCCGAACTTGGCCTCTTTTGCAATGCTGGGTTTCCCCTTCACCAAATTCGCCGATTTACAGGAAACTACGGTGGTGATTCCGGATCAACCGACCCCTTCAGATATCGAATCGATGCTGACAATTTTGGCTCACCTGAGCGCTGCTACCGGCTACCCGGCGACCCGCTACCAACTGGCATTTCCCGGGGATGCTGCAGCCTTGAAAGACCGCGATGTTCTCGTAATTGGGCGGGCCATTCAGGAAGGTGAACTACAATCGTGGAAGGATCATATGCCAGCGCTGGTGGATAGTCGAGGGCGTCTGATTACGCAACCCAAACGTTCTGTAAATCTGTTCTATGACTGGCTCGGATTTGATACCCATCCGGCTCCCGCTGTCGCCAGCCTGGAAAAATACGCAGCGGGTGGTCAACTTGCCGTCCTGACAGGATTCGAATCCCCGGTAACGAAATCGCGTTCCGTGATATCGCTCTCGGCAGTGGATGGTCCCTCGATGAGTTATGCGCTCAACGCCATCGATGATCCTGCGCTGCTTGACAATATTCGCGGGAGCGTTTCGTTCATTCATCCTCATCGTGTGGATAGTGACTTGGTGGGGGAGACCTACAAGATAGGACATCTGCCGTTTTGGACATCGATCTGGTATCCATTGTCCATGCATCCCCTCTTGATCATGATTCTGGGTATTTTGGTCACGGTGATTGTGGCGATCCTGATATGGAAAATATTGCGAAGTCTTGCGGCCAATCGGGTGGGGGAATAGTGGACGACCATACCTTAGGATGACCATGGCATGATGCTAAGAATATTCATGGGAATGATACTGTTAAGCGGCGCGCTCATGGCTGACGCTCAATCTTGTGGGACTCGGTCATGGGAATACTGGCAGACCTTTCGTGATCACTTTGTCAGTCAAGCTGGGCGTGTGATTGACCCTATCAATCCGGAAAAGGCGATTACGACTTCCGAAGGCCAATCCTATGCCCTGTTCTTTGCGTTGGTGGCCAATGATCCTGAAACTTTTTCCAGACTCATCATGTGGACCGAAAACAATCTTGCGGGCGGGCATCTGGATAAGCAACTCCCTGGGTGGGAGTGGGGGCGCAAAACGGACGGGATCTGGGGACTGATGGATGATAATTCAGCGACAGATGCCGATCTGTGGATTGCCTATAGTCTGGGGGAAGCCGGAAGGCTGTGGAATAAACCGGAATATCTCGAGAAATCCGAAAACCTGCTACGTTTGATTCTGAGTAAAGAAACCGTCTTGATCCCGGGGCTTGGCCGGGAATTGATTCCAGGAGCCGTTGGCTTTCATCTTTCTGATCACAGTTGGAGACTGAATCCCAGTTATCAGCCCCCTCAAGTTTTGCGTTATTTTTCTTCCAGATACCCTGGCAGCTCATGGGGAGAACTGGAAAAAAACAGTCTACAGGTCATGAATGCGGTTTCCCCCTTTGGATTGGCCCCGGACTGGGTTGACTTCGACACCAATACCCGGCATTTCAACGCGGATGCTGCCACTGGGGATCGAGGAAGTTACGATGCCATCAGAGTGTATCTCTGGGTTGGCATGCTCCCTCGAAGTGACCCGCAATGGTTGGGTCTACAGGATCATTTTTCTGCCATCGTCCGTTTTATAACGCCTGATGGCCGTGTTCCTGAAGTGACACACCCACTTAACGGGGTAGTGGAAGGCAACGGTCCAGTGGGTTTTTCTGCCGCCATTGCTCCGCTTGTTCAAGCAGTGGGAAAGGATCCGGCAAGGGAAGTATCGAAATTTCGAGATCTGGTGACGCCAACAGTTTCGAACTCCTACTATAACTGGGTCCTGACATTGTTTGCAGAAGGTTTCACGGCAGGGGATTTTTCATTTACCGCAACAGGTTCACTGGTTCCGGCTTGGTCATGCGTCTCCCGGTAAGAACTCATCTTTGTCTTTCCCTGTTGGTTATTCTACCCGCAGCGTCCGCTGCCAACCTGGTTTCAGAACGTGAGTCGGTCCAGTCGCCCGCAGATCGACTTTACGATCAGGTCGTTTTCTGGGACGGAAAGAATCGCCCTGACATGGTGCGCAAAACTCTGGGCCGTATGCTGTCTTCTTATCCTGATGATCCGCGAGGATTGGCGGCATTGATTGAACTGGAAGCACAATCGGGGCGTAAGGATGCGGCTCAGGCGGCGTATGACCATCTGGCGCGCATCAAACCCAATTACCCGGAGTTGCCTTCACTCAAGGACTTGGTTTCCTTGACTGCGAGCGACCGGATTCGTCTGCGGCGAGCCGTTCAACTGGCGCGCAATGGCCACCCGCAGCAGGCTCTGAATGATTTTGATCAGTTATTTCCTCATGGTCCTCCCGATGGTCCCGAGGCGATTCAATACTGGGAGATCAAGTCGAAATTACCCGGCGGATGGTCTCTGGCCTTGACCGCCAGCGAGAATCTAATCCGCAAATACCCAGGCAATTACGCCTACAAACTTGCCCGTGCCAAATTGATTGCCAAGCGCTATCCTGAGGATCCGACCAATCTTGACCAACTACAGACCATGGCGGCGATGGCTCCTCCCTTGGGCGACGATGCTCGTCAGGTATTGCGTGGGGCCATGCTGGATCTCCCTGAACTGGGCGTGGATACACGAGCCCGCCTGCAGGCCTTTATCAAACTGGATCCGGAAGATTCTGCGGTTCAGGCCAAACTGAAGACAGTGGAGAACGCACAAAGTCGTCATCAGGCCCTGATGACGAGTCCCTCTTATTTACACACTCAGCAAGCCCACGAAGCATTGCAGAAACAGCAATACGCCGAGGCCCTGCAGGATTATTCCAAAGTACTGGAAATCCATCCCGACGACCTCCAGGCCGTGTCGGGGACCGGCTATGCCCTGATGCGTCAGAGTCGATTTGCGGAAGCCTTGCCCTGGTTCCAGAAGGCCTCGAGGCTGGATCCCGGCAATCACAAGAAATGGGATTCTCTGGTAGCGACCTGCCAGTATTGGGGGCAGATGAAAATTGCCCGGCAGCAAAGCGCTGCAGGACGGTTTGATGAAGCTCGGACAACCATTCGGAAGGTGATTCGTCTCAACCCGGCGGAGAGTGAAGGTTACGCACTTTTGGCCAGCATCGAGATTGACCAGGGGCATTACAGCGAGGCTCGGGAAATTCTTGCAAGATTGCCCGCAGATCGGCAAGCCGCCCTGGAACAGGAAATTGCCCGGAAACGATCGGCAATGTCACAAAAACAAGCGGATGAGTTCGTGGCCAAGGGGGACTATGCGGGTGCACGGGCGGCTCTTGTCAGTGCCTTGAGAGATACGCCCGATGACCCGTGGTTGCGTTACCGTTTGGCCAGGCTCTATGCGGCAAATGGAGATGCTGATAAAGGTTCGGGCCTGTTTGATCCCTGGTTGTACACCACGCCCAGGGAGGCGGAGGCTTTCTACGCAGCGGCCTTGTATCAGTCCGGGATTGAACACGCCAGCACCGCCCTGGCCATTCTGGAAAAATTGCCCGTATCGCAACGTACCAAAAAAATTACCGCATTCCAGCGTCAAATCTGGGTCGATCAAAAGATCGAACAAGTTCGAGGGCTACAGAAAGCAGGAAAGACAAAGGAGGCCACGGAAGAACTGAGAAAAATCCAACTCCAGGTGGATAATGATCCGGTATTGCTGAGCAATGTAGCGTATGCATGGAATGATTTGGGGAATCATGACCAAGCCAACGCACTTCTATTGAGAGTCAAACACGATAGCCCCACAGCCTTGTCCTTGGATTGGCATCTGCGGTATGCCGCCTACCTGCTGAGAAACCGGCAGACCGAACCGGCGCAGCAGGAAATTGAATATCTAGGGGCACATCGCAGTGAATTCGATGAAAAGCAAAAACTTGCCTATTCCAGACTGGAGAATTCGCGGGTGGTTTCCCACGCTGAAAAACTGGAAGAAGAACAACACTACGCGGAGGCAGAAACGACACTCGGTCCGGTTTTGGAAACAAACCCCGAGGATCAGGGGGCACAGACCCTGGAAAATCGTTTGGAACGAAAAATGGGGAATCTTGACAAGGCAATACAAGGAATCGAGAAAGAACTGGCAGTGGATTCGGCCGCTCCCGCCGCCTATGAATCTTTGGCCCAAGCCACACTCTCTCCCAACCGGGTGACAGGCTCGGCAAATTCCAATGGATTGAACGGGGATCAGAAGGCAATTTCCCTGGCTGAAATTGATGTCACCGCCCACGAAACGGGAAGCGCAACCCCCCTCACCTCAGGAGATTCCTGGCAGTACAAGAATCTCGCGGAGATGCAGGATGAACGTACGAACTGGTTGTCAGTGGGGGACGATGTGGTAACCCGGTCTGGAACTCCTGGACAGTCACAGTTTGTATCCCATCAAATTCCCATTGAATTGAAAGGCCCGGCAGGCGTGGGGGGGGAATGGTTCGTTCGCTCCGATCAGGTGGATGTGGGCGCAGGTACTCTGACCCTTGCGGATACCTACGCCACGGAAACCTTTGGTTCCTTGTTGATTTGCCAGCAACATAACAATTGCCCGACTCCCGTGTCCCAATACGCCTTCGGTCGTTCCTATACCGTGGGGTATATGGATGAACAGAATCGACTGGATGTGGGGACGACGCCCATCGGCTTCCCGATCCAGAATTGGGTCGGGGGCTTCCGGCATACGGGGGATTGGGGCCCTTACTCCTGGTCTGCCGAAGTGGCACGGCGCGCCGTTACTGAAACGCTGTTGTCTTATGCCGGAACCGTTGATCCCCGGACCGGGCAGTTATGGGGCGGGGTGCTGACCACGGGAGTCAAGTTGGGACTGAGTTTGGATCAAGGGGGAGACTGGGGTTATTGGAGTAATTTTGGAGTTCATCAGTTGACGGGGACCAATGTCCAATCCAATACCGAAACGCTATTGATGGCAGGTGTGACCCGAAGACTGATCAATCAGGATGATCGACTGCTTTCCACAGGGCTAACCGGGACGGTGTGGCATTTCACTCAGGATTCGGGAGAGTTTACTTACGGTCAGGGCGGGTACTATAGCCCGCAATTCTATACTTCTCTGGCAATCCCACTGACCTATGCGCAGCGTTATACCCGATTCTCCTACATGCTGCGCGGTTCGGTATTTACGGCATGGGCGCGAACCAATGCTTCGCCCTATTATCCGTTGAATCCTCTTTACATGGCTCAGGCCATCGCAGCAGGCGGCAATCCTAATTACAACACCAGTGCCGGCACCAGTTTTGGTTACACGATGCTGGCCAATATGGAATATCAACTTTCGACAAATTTGTTTGTCGGGAACAGTTTTTCCGTGGTCCGTTCACCCTACTACGCGCCCAATTATGCCATCCTTTATCTGAGATATGCGATTGACAATACCCCTGCCCTTCCCGTGGGTCTGCAACCCACCCCGGGCATCATTCCCACTTCGCAATTCTAGTCATCAGGGGGAATCCATGAGAAGGTGTCACCTTGGTTTGATTATCCTGCCCATGATTCCTGCCTGGTTGTGGGCGGTAGAGTGTCCCGCCACTCCCGCTGAAAACGGGGTTGTGGATACCCCGGCAGTTTTGCAAGCAGACTGTGGGCCGAAAAAAACGTTGCCCCTCCCGGAGGGTCGCCATAAAACGAACTCCAGAACTTCGAGTTTGCCCCCTTACAATCATGACAATCCAGCCATTCTCAATGAATATGCCCTTCGCTACTGGTTGCCGAAGGGAGATCTGGAAACGGCCCATATATTACTGGCACGCGCAGTCAGGCTGGATCCTTCCAATCAAAAAATTCGCGCCAACCTGGATCAAATCGACCGGCTTCAGAGTGACATCAGTGGAAAATCAAAGATCATTTCGTTCAGGTCTTTTGCATACAGTTATACCAATCTCGATGCAAAGCCAAAATCCAGCGCAGCCCCTCAAACTCTTCCTTTGGGATGGGGTGCAGGTACGGCGCCCTCTCCCAGTCTCTGGCCGATCCTCAACAAACAGTAAAACCCGAGACTAATTTTCCTCCCCTTCGTAGGGGATCCAGCCTGCTTCGATATCCTGGCGCAGATAATATTGTCCGTTATTACGCACCATCGTTACATCGGCATTTTGAGCCACGAATTTAGTGAGGGGCATATCTCGGACCAAATCATCGGCGCGAAAACCGGATGCCTCGAACGGGGAGGTTTTAAGAATATTGGCAATGACCTGAGACAGTCCCAGATAACTGGTGGGCGTCGATACGATGTGTTGAGCGTCAGACCTGCTGATTTTTGGTCCAATAATCTTGATGCCAACGGGTACGAGAGTAATGGCCGGGGTGGGAATTTCACGCAATCCTGCAATTTGATATTTGTCGCCACGAATAGCAGCACCATGCTCAGGAATAATGACCACGACGGTATTTCTGCCGCTATTCTGGAGTGACACCATAAATTGGTTGAGGTCATCCAGCAACCGATGCAAGCGAATTCCATAGGTTTTCATGCTGGATAGGGAGTTGTCTGGACCGACCAGGCGATTTCCATCGTGCAAACTGATGGTGTTGTAATACAGGGCCACCTGTTTGGATGGGTTGGTACTTCGCTCTTGAATCCAATGAATCAGAACATCCTTGTCGTTATAGATCGGCGAGTCGTCAAATGCCAACTCATAGGGACGCAGTCCGCTCGGTTTGATCGGTTCGACCCCCAGTTTCTGGCTTTCGATGGTTTTTAAAAAATTATCAAAATGGCCGTCATGATTGAGCAGAAGATTGGGGGTGAAGCCGGCTTGTTGCAGGCTACCCATCAGGTAACACTGATCTTTTGAGGGGTTGTACAGGTCTGCATGAGGGAGTTGACCACAAGGTGCGCGCAAGAGTCGAATGGCTGCGGGGACACTATAACTGGAGGCTGAATTAAAGCGGGTATAGAGAACATCCAGCGTTTGCCACAGAGGATGGTTCTCTAACCCCATGGCTTTCAAGTCGCTCCAGGAGAGAGAACAAATATGAATGAAGATCAGGTCAAAGGGCTTTGAAGTGGCTTCTATGGCATCAAAATTCACTTGCCGGCTGGATTCGGTGGAGAAGAAACTGTTGACTTGGACATCAAGGTCGGACAAGGCGGAGTGATCGGGATTTTGGCTCGCGCTTTGGGCTATGCTCGATGGTGTCATCGATGCCTCTCCACGATCAAATTTATTCAATACAGCCAGCGCAAACAGGGAGACAGCGAGAATGACCCCCAGTTTGAGAAAGCGCGACACGAGGGTGTAGAGCAGCCATGTCGCCACCAGCATGACAACCATCTCAAGATGAACAAAGCGTTCTGCCAGTTCTATCAGATACGAAAAAGTGAATTGGGAAAGCGAAGAAGCCTGCGCGAGGACTCGCTTCAGAGGGGGAAGCCACGAGTCGTAGTAGAGGAGAACGATCCCCAGGGGGATGGCCACGGCCAAGCGTAGAATCCGGGTGGTCCTTGAAGGCAATGGGACCGCAAGCACCAGAATAAAGGCAAGGTTGGCCCAGGGATGAAAACCAATCAGTCCGCGCCAAGCCAGCAACAACTTGACCAGAAAATAAAAATTCCACCCGCCCAAGGAAAATCGATAATGAATATCCGGGGCGTCATGAGCAGTATCGTTCATCACTGTGTTTTATTGGTCTGTTTGAGGTGATCCGGAACGGTATATTCTTCGATCAGTCTGGGTTGATATCTGAAGCCACTCCACCATTCGGCATAGGTAACCCAACGCTTTCCAAGCCAAAATCCAAACAACATGCCAATCAAAAGTACGAGCAGGTAATCGGCCATGGTCAAAGAATCCTAAACAGAAGATTTGTGGAGACGGGACAGGGGTCTATGCTGAACTCTGGATACTTGTCGATGAGGTGCCAGAGTAGTGACATCTGCAAACGGGTGGGAGATTTTCTCGGCGGGGTTCGGGTCGTGTGATTCGATGCCTCGAGAAGTCGAGGGCGCCGCTGGAAAAAGAACCTTTCCCGGTGGCAAAAGTACCCGCAATGCCTGTTCTATGGTTTCTGGAGAGGTGTGGCGTGATTCGGTGATGATCAAATCGGTCCAGCGATAGCGAAATGCACGATCCAGCGCATAATCGATGTCAGATTCGCCGCAACCTGGAAGATAAATGAAGAGCCCGACACCCTGGGTGCTGGTGTAGACGTCTCCTCGTCTGGTGAGGGACAGTTCATCGATGAGCCGGGTGACGCCGTCTCCCGACAACGCCTTGAGATGTACAAGGGAATTGTCTTGAGAAAGCCCGCGTCCCCGTTTGAGACTTTTTCGTACGAATTCCGCAAACAAATCCGGCGGAAGCAGGGGAGACACAGTTTCAGGTTCGGCCAGAGCCATCAGATCGGCCAGGGGAATATTCAATTCCCGATTGAAAGTCTGACCATACAGGCTATTCAGGAGATTCCTGAATTGAAAGAAAGCGAGAGGTGCCGGGATGACCAGATTGGCACCGGCAAGCATCAATACATGTTCATGGGTATAACGCAAATGGGCATTGATTTCTCTGACGGAAATGCGAATTTTGAGGCCGCAGAGCCGTCGTAAACGATAGACGATTTCCGTCAAGCGGCACCGATCCGTGTCGCGGTCGAAGTGCAGCACGAGAGAGGCTTCCACCAAACCCGTTGCAGCATGAAGGCATGCATCATTGTCCTCCACAAGCCTCCATCCGGAAGGTAGTGCGTGTCCCATCAGTGCGGTTCTGGTGATCAACACCAGGGATTCATCGGCATCCTTTGGTACAACACTGGGGGGTTCGTGCGGATTTTCAACACTAAATACAGAAAGACCATCCGTGACATTATGGTTCATCAGAAATTTCTGCTTGAACGTGGAAGTTTCGCGCCCAAACCAATGGGATACCTCGAATTCATAAACGCCACTTTGTGCGTGCCAGTAAGCGATTCCACATAACAGATGGGCAAAGGAGGGATCCGGCTGCGCTGTTTCACTACCGGAAAAAGACTTTTGCGCGAAGAGAAGCAAGGTGGAATTTTTTTCCAATGCCCATTGGCACAGGGTTTCTGCTGCCAAAATTTGAGTCTCCCGACTATTGGGAAAAAGAGATTCCGCCCCTTCCAGAATTACCAGACTATCGCTTGAAATCCTGAAATGTTTGAAATCTCGAATCAATCGATTGGCAGAAAACTCCAAATTTTTTACGGTCTGTTTGAATACTCTGATTTTATGATCTATTGCTGCTGTCAATAAGGACATGGTCGGGGATTTCAGTGACCAGATCGTTTCATCCTGATTGCGAGTGATCCAGTAATGCCGGGAGTTATTGCTGGCGACTGCGGCGTTCAGCAGGATTGAACCCACAAACTCCCGGAGGGGGCTGGATTCATAAAAAACGAGATATACCCCTCCAGGACAGAGATGGGTGACCGAAGTCGCCATGTTCTGAATGGGCAGGTTAAACTCGGCGTTCATGGTGCTGTCATCCCCCTGGCGATGAACCCATTCCAAATGGTTGAACTTTTTTCTGTAACTACCCGCGTAATATATCCTATAATCCTTTCTGTTCCTAGATAGAGCGTCCTGGAGGATTGAACTTTTGTCCAGTGTCACCCCACCCAAAAAACCGTATCAGCAGTGTCAATCCATCCCGCGCGTTCTGAAGGCATTCTGTTATTCTGCAGCGGGATTGCGTTCGGCTTACGTTTGTGAAGCAGCATTCCGGGAGGAAGTGTGGGTTTCCTTGATTCTTCTGGTGGTTTCTTTCTTTTTGAGAGTTTCATTTCGCGATCACCTCTTGCTGATTGCGCCCCTGTTCTTTGTGTTGTTGGTTGAACTCTTGAATTCCGCCATTGAAGCCGCGGTCGATCATGTTTCTCTTGACTTTCACCCCGTGGCAAAACGCGCCAAAGACATGGGCAGCGCTGCGGTGTTATTGAGCATAGTCATGGCGGTGTTGGTTTGGGTAGGAGTGCTATGGGAATAATGGGAAGGAGAATTTGCCCGTCATTCAAGCCGTGACCAAACCAAACGGTTATTTGTGGTAGCGCGAGAACCCCGCCACCACTTGCTCGAAATGCACCGCCGCATCCAGTGCCGCCTTGTAGATCGGTAAATGCTCGTATCGTGCCATCGATCACATGTAAAGTTTTCCGACAGCCCGCAGGGGGCCACCGCCCCCTGCACCCCTGAAAGGGGCAAATCACCCGAAGCGCCGATGCCGCCTCAGCCCTGCCATCAACCCCAGCAACCCGATTCCGAGCAACGCCAAACTCGCAGGCTCCGGCACATTGGCGGCAGCATTGCCAGCAGCATTGCCGGGAAGCACGGCCCACGAATAGTAGTTGTAGACCTTGTAGAACGCGCCCTGGTAGCCGTTATTGGGGTAGAAGACCCACGCGCTATTAGGACTGGACGCGTACTCCGTACCGGACCAGTACACGGAGTTCAGTACGTTCGTGAACAGACCGTAACTGGTATTGTGAGTGGTGGTGATGGATTGACCTGCCGAGCCTCCCAGTCCGGTGTAAAACAGTTCCCCCAGCATGCTGTTGGTACAATTGACACCAAAGCAGTTCTGAGTATAGGTCGTCGGCAGCATCCAGGTGCTGTGCCCCAGATAATTGATGCTGTCCAGATACTTCACCCAGGCCATGGCACCCCACCAGTCCATAGTCCCCGAACTATTAAAATCTGCTGTACTCAGGTTGTAATTGCCAGCACCAGCATTGTCAAAGCCATTGGGCGTATCATGCACCGTGGGTACCGCCGCGATGATGTTGGCCACGAGACTCGGATTCGAAGCCTCCATCGTTGCCAAAAGATTGCCGTTCGAACTCCAGGTGACATTCGCCACATTGTCGTACACCAGACCCGGACCGTCCGCAATCAAACTCGCCTGCGCCAGATTCGCGCCCAAAAATCCCACCGCCAGCAGTGCCGCTACCTTTGTCTTGTGATTCACTTGTCCTCCAAAAATATAGTTGTCGATTGATCAAACCACCGCATTCCATCTCGCGGAGCAATTTTTGTCGAACGTAAAGCACAAATCGTACCAATTAATTTACGACAGACATATAATTCAACCATTACAATGCGTTATTACATCCGAACGGAACGGAACGGAACGAAGAAATGTAAAAATTTCCGACACTCTTGAGAACCGGTGCCCACGGTTCAATTCAGTCAGCATCTTGTCATAAGCAACGCCACCAGAGAGTGCGAGCGTCCGTTACCTAGAACGCGGCATGGCCTTGTTCGGAATCGGGTTGCTGGGGTTGATGGCAGGGCTGAGGCGGCATCGGCGCTTCGGGTGACTTGCCCCTTTCGGGGGTGCAGGCAGGGGGCGGTAGCCCGCGTCTGCGGCACGTTTCATCAACGTCAACTTAAACTTGGGCTAAGCGGCACTGAATCATCGTAAAGCGTTTCGGGAGCAACATCAATTTCCCCGGGCCAGACCAACGTTCCGTAATCGACTCGTACCCGTTCAAACACAGCGGGTAGCGCGATGCGATTCCACGGCTTCATTGCAAGCAGGGGGCGCATATCAAATCGGCGTCGTTCGCCGTTTTTGAACTCCAGATCAAGCTGAAACTCAGGACGTGTCTGGACGGCAATCACATCAATCAACATTTTCGACCTCACTGAAGCGGGGCGATCCGGAAAGGCTCGTCACCATTGACCGCCAATTCCCAATCGACCTGCAATTCTTCCTTGTGAATCTCAATCCATGCCTGAACCATTTTCAATTGTTTTGGCGGCAGAACTCCGTCAAGTAGCGAACCATCCTCAATGGACACGGATGCCTCTTCGCCTTGGTAACGAGCATGAATATGCGGAAGATGATGACGACGATTGTCCCGGCAATACATCAGAATGAGAATTCCATAAAACATGCTGATGGTGGGCATAGAAAATCTCCGCCATGAATCTAAGGTCATAATTGTAACTGAACTTAAGACGCCGCTGCGCTCGAAAGTCTGGAATCATTCGCCATAGATCAACTTCCTTTCGGACAGGACAGACCTGATAAACGAGATCGGTGCTGGCAGACTGGTCCAGGAACGCACCCCGGAGGCCCTCAACCAGGCCATCACCGATCTCTTCAAGGCCCTGCCCGACCGGCAGGACACCTGGGAATTTGCCCGTCGTTTCAGTTTCAGTTGGGATGAAACCAGCGAAGGACAAATGGCCCTGTTCCAGAAAATCCTCTCCCATCCGTCCTGAACCCTCAAGCCAGACTTACCGGAAAGAGATTATTTCCGAAGAACCGCCATCGTCACCCAAGCCGTGACCAAACCAAACTGTGCATCCGTGCCGGTCGCTCCGCCCCGAGTGGTGTCGAAAATTTTTACAGATCGTCCCATCTAAAATTTGCTTATTTTAAATAACCAATTGAAATGAAATTTGAATTTCATTTTCGGCATGAATCTTGCGTCCTGAGAGCGGCAAAAAAATGGAAATAACCATTGAGGATTCTCATGACGACACATCGCAAGTTGGGCACATTGATTGGGGTTGCATCGCTACTGACAGCGGGACTTCTGGGGACGAATCTGGCGCAGGCGAGTTTGATTGCGGACGGTCCGGGTCTGGTGTACGACAATGTGGCGAACGTGACCTGGAGTTCTAACGGCAATCTTTTCGCTACCATGCACGCTACGGATCCAAACCTGATAAGCCAGATCATCGCGGCGGTACCCACGGTGCATGATACGCCCAACAGTTTGGACAATGCCGGTCCTGGCACTTACAACCTGAGCTCGGCGGATTTCAGCAATTCTGGCGCTATGGATTGGTGGGGTGCCATGGCTTGGGTGAAGTATCTGGACAGCACCAATTACCTGGGTCACAGCACCTGGATGCTGCCGACCACCTACGATCAGACCTGTGTCGGCAACTGTACCAACAGCATGCTGGGGGAACTGTTCTATACTGGGCTGGGCGGTTCTTACGGCTCATCTATTGCCACCACTCACAATGCCAGTTACAACCTGTTCACGAATATCCAGAACTTCGCGTACTGGTCCGGTACGGAGTACGCGTCCAATCCTAATGGCGCGTGGGACTTCTTCACCGATTACGGCTTCCAGGGCACGAGCGGCAAGGGCTACAGCGGCTTCTATTCGTGGGCCGTGCTTCCCGGCAATGCTGCCGCCACCAATGTGCCGGAGCCCGCAAGTGTGGGGTTGCTTGGAATCGGGATGCTGGGGTTGATGGCAGGACTGCGGCGGCATCGGCGCTTCGGGTGATTTGCCCCTTTCGGGGGTGCAGGGGGCGGTACCCCCTCACCCGCCCGTTCTGAACCCTCAAGCCGGACTTACAGGAAAGAGATTATTTCCGAAGAACCGCCATCGTCTCCTCAGGGATGGCGATGCCCGCATCACTTCCCCATTTCGCCAGCAGCAGGACGGTTTGCTCGGCTACCCTGCGTTCGAAAGTCTGGAATCATTCGCCATAGATCAACTTCCTTTCGGACAGGACAGACCTGATAAACGAGATCGGTGCTTTTTCCGCAATCTCACTCTCCGTCAGGATGATGACATCGCAACCGTATGCACCCTCAAGACTGCACACGACATCATATGCAAGCGACAACCTCGCTTTCGCGGTCAGTCCAGCCCCCCCCCCAACCAGGAGGTCGATATCAGAATCAGAAGTCGCATCGTTTCTCGCGGTCGACCCAAAAAGCCATATCCTTTTTGCGTTG
Organism: Ferrovum sp.; assembly: GCF_027317285.1. Lineage (NCBI taxonomy): Bacteria > Pseudomonadati > Pseudomonadota > Betaproteobacteria > Ferrovales > Ferrovaceae > Ferrovum > Ferrovum sp. The sequence goes on from NZ_DAHVHV010000017.1 coordinate 18,696, forward strand.
AATGCCTTTGCCAGGGCAGGTGCGGCAACATTCTTCGCAAAATCGAACCGACCAGAGGACTGACTGGCCCGATCTGCCTCAATGCGTTTCCGAATCAAGGTGGGGGCGTTCAATTCCGCCACATTCATCAGAGTCCCCATGAACCCCCCAGACAACCAGACAAGGTAATTTTCCATCTCCATGATACGTCTGACATCATAGCCCATTTTCAGATGGTGTACCGCATCGGCCATCGGCAACACAGCGCTGCCTCGTATCGAAAAAATTATTCCCAATTTTTTACAGGGGGGATTACCCCACCCCGGAAACCGAAACGCCAAGAAAACTTTACAGTCCGTAGGATTTATGGTGCAATGACGCCACCAAATCAGGGGAAGTCTCGTGTTGGACATTCATAACGAACGCATCACCCGACCCGCGTGTCTCTTGTGCCATCCCAGGCAAAAAAACACTCTGAAACACTTTCTGCAAGACCGGGGAAACCTTGATTCCCTCTATTTCTTTCCCACCCTTGTTGGTTGCATCTACTGGTTAAATATCGTACATGCCCAATAGAAAGATCACACCACCTGCCTCCCTGCCCATCCCATACCATCCGAACTTTCCAAACAGTCCCCGATGAGCAAGGTCAGAAAGTCCATTCTCTTCTCCCTTGGACAAAACTATGCCAGTTTTGCCCTTCAGTTCGCCGTTTCCATCATCCTGGCCCGACTTCTCAACCCTTCTGAAATTGGCTTGTATTCCATCGCCGCCGTATTGATAGGATTCGCCAGTTCCATGCGCGATTTTGGCATTTCCAGTTACATCATTCAGGAAAGGAATCTGACCCCGGACAAGATACGCGCGGCCTTCACGCTCACCCTGTTCACAGCCTGGACCCTAGCCCTTGTCATCCTGCTGGGAAGCACCTATGCCGCCAATTTCTATCATCAACCCGGCATCCGTTCCGTCATGCAGATCCTGGCCCTCAATTTCGTGCTGATTCCCTTTGGCACCGTACCCATGGCTTACATGTACAAGAAGATGGAGTTCCAGTACATTGCCCTCATCAAATTCCTCACCAATCTCACCGGAGCCATCGCCACTGTCACCCTCGCCTACTTGGGTTACAGTTACCTCTCCATGGCCTGGGGATCGGTTGCCAGCATCCTCTGCACCTTTCTTCTCGTCCAACTGTGGCGCTCCAAAGACCTGCCCTTTTCCCCGGGGTTCAAGGAAATGGGAAAGGTATTTTCTTTTGGATCATTGTCCAGCCTGATCACCGTCTTGATTGATATTGGACAATCGGAGGCCGATTTGATATTGGGACGTCTGTCTGGAATGAACACGGTAGGTTATTTTGGACGTGCCATGGGGTTGGTTTCAACCTTTGATACGCTCGTCATGAGGGCGCTTTGGGATGTGGCTGCTCCCCACTTTTCAGAACAATCAAGAAACGACCATCCGATGAAACAAAGTTTTGAAGAGTCCCTTGCCCTGCTCACCGTGGTTGCATGGCCATTTTTCATTAACTTGGCCCTCATGGCAGAACCCATCATCATCGGGCTGTATGGTAAGCAATGGACAGCATCCATCATCCCGTTACAATTGCTCTGTATATTTACTTTGGCAAAATCTCCGTTCATGCTTATGGGGTCTCTGATGCCTGCGGTTGGAAGAATCGAACAAAACCTCTATCAACTGTTGATCCGGATCCCTATAAGAGGAGTTCTTATTTTCTACGCCGCTCCCAAAGGACTACAGGCAGTGGGAATTGCATTCATAATATCCGGAATCATAGAATCGGTAACCGACTTCATCCAATGTCGGAAGGTAATTGGGATAGATGTCAAAGGACTGATTCAGTCACTCCGCAAAAGTTTCTGGGTCACGACATTATCCTGCCTACCCTCAGCACTAATCATCACAATGGGAAAAGGAACGTTTGAAGGAAAACCCTGGGCAGAAATAACCGCAGTCACATTATCCTGCTCTGCCATATGGATATTGGTGATATACATCATCAAACATCCAATTGAAAAACAAATATATGGGATAGTAGGAAAGCCAACATAACGAAATTCATGACCTCATATATCAAATGCAAAACTCCCGAAGGAATTGACCAGCATGAAGCAGATCAGGCCCATTGCATTTTATTTGCCACAATATCACCCCATTCCAGAGAATGACGAATGGTGGGGTAAAGGATTTACAGAATGGACCAATACTGCCAAAGCCAAACCAATGTTTGAAGGGCACTACCAACCCCATCTTCCAGCAGATCTTGGTTTTTATGACCTGCGTATTCCTGAAGTTAGGAAAGCTCAGGCAGATATGGCCAAACAGTACGGTTTGGAAGGATTCTGTTATTACCATTATTGGTTTGGTGGAAAACAGTTATTGGAACGCCCTTTTATTGAAGTCCTACACAGCGGCGAACCTGACTTCGGATTTTGCTTATGTTGGGCAAATGAAACTTGGTCTGGAGTTTGGCATGGCGAGCCAAAACGCGTACTTATCGAGCAAACCTACCCGGGAGCAGAGGATTACCAAGCCCATTTTGATTACCTACTTCCAGCCTTTCAAGATAAACGGTATATAACCGTTGATGGAAAACCAGTGTTCATAATTTACAGACCACTGAATATTCCAGATGTCAATAAAACACTCGACTTATGGAGAAGCATGGCATCAAAAGCAGGCCTAAAAGGACTTCATTTAGTGGGTGTGGGGAAAAGCAAGGAAGATTGGGACCCTAAAGATTATGGATTTGACGCTTCAATAAATCCGAAAGTTCCTCCTCTCAGAGACGATTGGGTATCTTGGTCTACACCACTCAAAAAAATAGTCCACTATCATCATAGGAAAAAACAATTACCTACGATTTATTCCTATGAAGAAGTTATGCCCACGATGCTTAGAAAAGCCCCTCCTAATGTGGAGGATTACCCCTGCGTTATCCCAAACTGGGATAATACTCCAAGAAGCGGGAGCAGAGGTTTAGTACTTCATGGATCTACTCCAGAATTATTCAGAAAACATCTCAAAGAAGGGATTGAATTAACCAAAAACTTACCAGAAAAAAGCCGTTTTTTGTTTATTAAATCATGGAATGAATGGGCTGAAGGAAATCATCTTGAACCAGACATAAAGTATGGCCATGAGTATCTTAAAGTTTTTTATGAGGAATTGAAATCATCAAACAATACGGATAGTAAATAATGCATTCCTATATTAAAAGATATCCTACTATAATATATGGCAATTTTACCAGAGATCCTAAATAAGACCATAATCAAATAAGCAAGGATAAAGATTGCTTTTCAATTCTTACCAATTTCTGTTTCTTTTTCTTCCGGCCACAATCCTTGGATTCTTCCAGATTGGCCGATATAGTCGGTCACTTTCCGCATTATGGCTGTTTTCGGCTTCGCTATTTTTCTATGGTTGGTGGAATCCGGTGTATGTCAGCCTGTTACTTGCGTCAATTTTCTTTAATTACGGGATGGGAAAAGCACTTACTAGGGAACATGCTCGAAACCATCTCAGGCGGGCCTGGTGGATTCTCGCTTGTGGAATAACCACCGATTTATGTCTCCTTGGATATTACAAGTATGCCAACTTTTTCATCACCAATGTCAGCGGACTACTGAATAGGAATTGGCATATCGATCCAGTCATCTTGCCACTAGGTATATCATTCTTTACATTTACCCAGATTGCCTTTTTGGTGGATACTTATCGGGGTGATGTCAAAGAATCAAATTTTATTCATTATGGACTATTTGTAACATATTTTCCTCATCTCATTGCAGGACCGGTGCTTCATCACAAGGAAATGATGCCTCAGTTCGTCCGCCCTATTACTTATCGTCCTCATTGGGAGAACTTTTCGGTTGGATTGACATTGTTTACAATTGGGTTATTCAAGAAAGTAATATTAGCTGATGGCATTGCCCCTTATGCTAATCTGGTTTTCAATGCTGCTGACCATGGCACTCAAATTCTGTTTACTGAGGCTTGGGGAGGAGCGCTAGCATATACATTCCAGTTGTATTTTGACTTTTCCGGTTATACCGATATGGCGCTCGGCATTTCTTGCTTGTTCGGTGTGAAATTACCTATCAATTTCAATTCACCATACAAAGCAGTCAATATTATTGATTTCTGGCGACGCTGGCATATTACGCTTTCACGATTTCTACGCGATTATCTGTATTTCCCCCTTGGTGGAAATCGCAAGGGCCCGTTTCGACGATATGCCAATCTTATGGCAACTATGGTACTTGGGGGTCTCTGGCACGGCGCAGGATGGACTTTTATCCTGTGGGGAACATTGCATGGTTTCTATCTGATCATCAATCACGCATGGCACGGATTGCGCGAATTATGGGGATACCCAGTTGGCAGTTCATCACGAATGGGTACTATTGTTGGTGTAATAGTCACATTTCCGGCCGTTGTTCTGGCTTGGGTGTTTTTCAGATCTCCCAACCTGCACACAGCACTGGACATTATTAGTAGCATGGTTGGTCTAAATGGCATTACTTTACCTGGTCGTTCCTTGTTCAAATGGGGCTTGGCTGATGAAATTGAAAAACTCGGTATCCATTTTGGCGCATCAACTCTGTTTTATGGAAATGAATCTATTTGGACTTGGATAGCGATACTTTGGACAATTGCTTGGTTTTCACCAAACAGCCAGCAGATTCTATCCGCTAACCAACCAACATTGGAACATGATTTTACCAGAATAAAATTTACCTGGAAGCCAAACAAAGCATGGTTATCAATTGTTGCAATTACTCTATTGTATTCCGTAATTAGAATGGAGAAAGTAAGTGAATTTCTTTACTTTCAGTTCTGATCCTCACCGCCGGTTCGTCCTCTGGCTACTCGTTTTTGTATGGATGTCAGTAGCCGGATTATTCATCCTTGGAGTTTACTTTCAACCTTTATATGGAGATTTAACGCGCATCGGCAATTTCACGGAAAGAGAATTTGGATGGAATCGCCCTCAAAGGACTTTTTTGCATACAAAACTTGATTTTCCAGGATCTGATAAAAGCGGGAAATATGGTGACTACTATGATGTGCTGGTACTCGGAGACTCGTTTTCTAATGTTAGGCCTGAATTTCAATGGCAAAATTATTTGGCGGCATCAAGCGGTTGGACAGTTGCAACTCTTAACATTAATAGAGTTCGATTACAGCAGATTTTGACCAGCCGGACATTTCTTGAACACCCTCCAAAAGTTCTGGTCTTTGAATCTGTAGAGAGAGAATTGCCGAACCATTTAATGGAAAATAATTTAAATTCAAATTTAAAAATACAAAACCATAAACAGTCGATAGATAATTTGGTTAGAATAGATGATTCTCCTAAAACGGAAGACAAAATACCTGGTCAAATTTTCTTGATTTACAGAAATACTCCATTGAAAGAAATCAAAATAGATTATGTTTGGAAACTAATTTGGAACAATGTATTGAGAAATTTTGGTATAAATTCTTCTCCTTATGTCTACAAATTACCTCTGATTAAATCCGCACCATTTTCCAGCCGTAACCAACGCGAAATTCTTGTGTACAAGGATGACTTACAAAAGGTGAAAATATGGAATCATGACGAATTGTTCGTTATGAACGATTATATAAAAGAGTTGCGATCAATTGTTGAATCGAATGGATATACCAGATTTGTACTCATGGTGGTTCCAGATAAGTTATCAGCCTATTCTGATTACCTAAAAGACATAAAACTACGTAACATCAGTCTGCTGTCTGGCCTCTCAGATCTTCAACCTGATACCATGCCACGTTTCGATAACACATTGATTTCAGAAATTAATGCTGGGAAAATGGATGTATATTTGCCTGACGACACCCACTGGGGCTCTGCTGGGCAATGCATCGCTGCAAATACTCTTACGGCCTTCCTGCTTCCCTCTATACATGGTTCGACTGGTGGATCTGCTACAAACAAGAATATACTGAGGCCTAATCAATGTTTTTAATTGGCAATATTAGGTTTACCGTTTTCTTGGGTATTAATGTTTTCAGCCCAGGTGTCAGTTCAGTCGCCACATCGAAAGATAACTCAAAAAGCTGTTGAGTCGTCCCTGATTTATTCTCAACACACTGATTTTGTTTATTTAAAGTATATTTCTAATGGGGAACTAGCTATAAAAATACGAATTTTAAATTTTTCTGATGAAACATAGGACAACTTTAAAATGGAATTCGACAGGCCAAATTATGAAGATATTGACAGGCTACCCCTTGTTTTATTGATCCCCAAAAACACCGAGAAGATTCTTGATATTGGGTGCAATCAGGGAGGGTTTGGGTTATCCCTGAAGAATCTTATGAATGTCGAGGTCTGGGGGGTTGAACCTGACGAACAAGCGGCCACAGTTGCCAAAGAAAGACTGGACAATGTCATTATGGATTTTTTCCACCCAGGAAATCCCATACCCGACAATTACTTTGACATAATCACCTTCAATGATTCCCTTGAACACATGCCAGACCCGGCAACTGCTCTTGAATTGTGCAAGAAGAAACTGAAACCAGGGGGGAGCATTCATTGTTGCATCCCAAACATGCGCCATATTGACAATCTGGAACACCTGTTCCTCGACAAGGATTGGCGATATGAAGAATGCGGCATAAGAGATAAAACACACCTTCGTTTTTTTACCCTGAAAAGCATTGTTCGTTTATTTGAAAACCTGGAATTCAATATCGTGCAGACCATGTTTATAAATGAGAAATGGTGGGATTCAAAAAAACTATTGCGCAGATTACTCTATAGAGTATTTCCGGAATTAATGAGCGATACCAAGCATATTCAGATTGTCGTTATCGCCGAGCCACGATAAACCCTGCCAATGCAGTGACTCCACGTCTTGCCGTGTCCTCAGCCGTGCGTGGTTTGATTTGCACGAATCAGCGTCTCCGCATGTCCCTCTGCACTCTTCTTCCAGTCAAACTGGGCTGCACGTTGAAGGCCAGCGGTGATAAAACTCTGCCCGATGCCGTGAGTTTGGTCGATGAGTTGTTCCATGGCGTTTTGTAATGCTTGAACATTTCTTGGATCGATGATTATTGCGGCTTCCCCCGCCACTTCCGGACACGCGCTGACGTTGGAAGTAATGACCGGACAACCACAGGCCATGGCCTCCAGGATGGGCATGCCAAACCCTTCATAGAGGGAGGGGAAAACGAATCCGGATGCCTTTTGATAGAGTCCAACCAGTTCCTGCGTACTCAACATGCCCTGAATCAACTCCACCCCCTCGATGTTTTGGTACTTGCTTCCTTCCGCACGGGGCAGTTTGAGTTTGAGTCGGACATCGTGTGTTTTTTTCAGTCGTTGGAACGCTTCCACAATACGCGCCACGTTCTTGCGGGGCTCATTGTTCGAGATGTGCAGGAAGTAGTTATCTTTTGGCTGCGCGGGTTCCTGAACCCCGAATTCCGGGCTGACACCGTGGGGGCAGACGATAATTTTATGTTCCGGCACCCCAGTCAGTCGCACCGCTTCCCCTTTGGTGAATTGCGAGACCGCAATCATGGCTGCCACACCATCCTTGAGTTCCTGCCAACGTTTCAATTTATCCCTGGCATATTTTTTGGATAGGAGCGCCCCCTTGATCGTCTGGAAATACTCCCAACCCGACAGACTGATGGGGGCAAAACCATGGACGGTCATCACCAGCGGAATCTTCGAGTCGAGCAGAAATTCCAGTGGGGGGTTCCCCCCTCCCGAACGAATATCCCACAACACATCCACTGACCTAGGAACCGCTGTCTTGCTGTCAAAGTGAACTGCCTCAATCCCCAGTTCCGGGAAATAACGTTCCACATTGTCCGCATACACCCTGAAACTCTGGGGAAGTTCAACAGGTCGGTAGACGCCGACACGCAGTGACCGATCGGTCATGGCTTATCCCCAAGTTTCTTGAGAATTTGAGTTGGCAAGGTGGAAAACCAGAGGGGATCCAGCCGGGTATAGCGTGCCCAGTAATCCATGGGCAACCCCTCCCTGCGCCGCAAACGATGCAACAATCCAGCCACGAAATCCTGCCGGATCTTGTGGATATTCTCCCGACATAATTCGGGCAGGGCTACCTCGTCGGGAAATAGTCGGGGAAGAGACCGCCACTTCTCCAGATTCTCGATCATCAACCTGAACGAGCGCAGTTCCCCCCACCCTCCTCCCTGGGAGATGTTGACCCCTTCGCCCATTTCGAGTTCCACCTGAAAACAGAAACCCGCATGGTTGACCTTTCGCAGTGCCCTCAACCAGAAGACATCATCCTCCCCAAGGACCAAATGTTCCGGGAACCTGACTTCAGGCAAAGCAGTCCAGCGGTAGACAACGCTGGATGTCTTGATCATTTGCTGTCCCATCACGGGCAGCAGAACATCGCCAACAAACCCATACAACTGTCTTTCAGCATCCAGGCAGTGATGAGACTGAAGATTCAGTTTCATCTGGGAAAATCGATCCTGAGGCCAATCGGAACGCTGATAGTTGGAAAAATAGAAATCATACCCTTGAGAAAGAATGCGTAGGGCATGATCCAGATGGCGGGGAGTCCACTCATCATCCGAATCGAGAAAGGCCACATATCGGGTCGATTCAGGCAAATGATCCAGAGCCACATTTCTCGCTCCCGCTGCCCCCTTGTTTTTCTGTTCGATCAACTGTATGAATGATTCATGACCCGGAAAATGTTCATTCAGGATGGACCGGGCAGGCAAAGGCGACTCATCGTCAACGATCAAAACATGGGGGCAACCTACCCCTTGCTGAGCCTTGATGGAGTTGATGGCACGCACCAGGGGTTCGGGCGTTCTCTGGTAAAAGGGAATGACGACCGTCAAATCGGAATGGGACATGGGCCCCCTCACCACTTCGGCTTCCATCCCGCCCATCCCGCTGCCAAGTAGCAGGGATACTTGAGGTGGAGTGGGTTTGTGAGCCAGGCTTTGATCAAAGCCTGGGTCGCTGTGGTTCGGTGTCCTGCCTTGAGATGATAAAGTCCAAAGTCAGCATGGTAGGCCGCCAACTTCTTTCTGAAAACCGAGGCGGATATACATCGATTGTCCTGACTGCACAGCCCCCACTGATTTCTGGCCTGGGTGAGCAGTCGGGTCCGGTAGTCCACATCCCTGACCTTTCGGTTTCCCTGATTGGGGTGTTGGCGGTACAACGTGGAGGCGTAGGTCAATTTGGTAAACTGGTATTGTCTGGAGATTCGGAGCCAGAGCTCCCAATCCTCGCTGTAGGGAAGGGTCTCGTCAAATCCGCCACAGTTCCTGAAAACTTCGGCCCGGAACATGGCCGTACTGGTGAGCACCCAGCAATCCAGCAGCAACTGGTGATAAATCCAGCCGGAATAATCCGGGTCGATCAAATGGGTGGGGATAGCTTTGAACAGGGACTGAGGATCGGGGAAATGCCCGTCCTTCGGGAACCACAAGGTAAAATCCGTATAGATGACGCCGCTGTCGGGGTATTTTTCCATGGCTTCGACCTGACTGGCCAGTTTATCCGGAAACCAGTAATCGTCATGGTCGATGAGACAGAGGAACCGTCCCTGGGCCTCACGAATGCCCCGGTTTCTGGCCACGCATACCCCGGCGTTCTGTTGTGCCACCAGGCGCACACGCGGGGCGTAACGGGCCACAATGGCCTGGGTATGATCGGTGGAACCATCGTCCACCACGATCACTTCAATATCCTGCAAGGTCTGACTCAGAATTCCTTCCAGGGTCTGTGCAATGTACTCCGCGCAGTTGTACGTCGGAATGATGACGGAAACCGCGGGCTCGTTCATACATCCCGCCCGAAACGTCTTTCCATCCAGCGTACCGGTTTTCCGATGACCCAGGACCAGGACCGAAAAATGCGGTTGAGGGTGATCTGCAGGTCACCGCGAATGATCCCCGACGAACGGATATGGCTTACCAGGGCTTCCGGAAACCCTTGCTGGATCCTCTCCATGCGCGCCCACAGTTCATCCATCACTGTCGTATTCAGGGAGGCCCCCCCGGTCGCCCGCAACAATTCCGCATGCAGGTCTTGTGCCAGTTCAGGAATGGGATGGACCTCACGGGGTTCCTGTTCCGCCGTGTGATGACGCAGGTCCGGGGACAGAAAATTGCTCAAACCGGCTTTTGCCTCATCGACCGAAACCGGAAAAGTGAGATTCAGTTCCCGCTCGACCCGCAGCAGAGATTCCACGGGTTCTTCAAGGAACCGGTCAAAATCGACAAAAGTCCGGGCATACCCCCGGCTGTATCGTTCCGCCTCCAGATAATGCAAGGCCCAGAGCAGAAAGGATTTCTCCCTGGGGAAACCATCCCGTTTTTCCAGGGACCGGTGGACGGCGGCGGGTGAACGCACCACAAAGAGGAAGTGTGGCGCAATCTGAAGGGTGGCAAAGATCTCCAGCCACCAGGGCAGAAGACGGCAGACCCGGGGATCCTTCACGGCCCACAGAGGACTGCGGGAGAAGTCCTGCCGGATCAGTCTGTGGACTTTATGGACATACAGCGCCAGTTTCTCCTGTTTCCACCAGTCGTTGGAACGCAAGAGGACGTCGTCCCATGAGGACCCCAGGGTTGCCAGCACTTCGTCGTTGGTATCGGCAATGCCCGCGTGCTCGAAATACCCCTTGTCATTGATGCCCGCATGCCCCTGATACAACCGGTCTCCCAGGTCCACGCCCAGATAGCGCAGGGCTCCCGTGGAAGCCGAGGTACCGCTGCGGTGCATGCCGATGATCACCAGCACTTGCTTCTTCATGCCTTAGACAACTCCTTTCAATACTTTCATGCCTGCCACCAGCAACAGAATGGCCAGCAGGATCTGCATCCACCGCCCGGGAATACGCCGACTCAGAAGGCTGCCGGCCAGAACTGCGGGAAGCGAGCCCGCCAGCAAATCGAGCAACAGCGCCCCATCCACCTTTCCGGCCCACAGGTACCCCAGCCCCGCCACCAATGCCAGGGGAATGGCGTGGGCAATATCCGTGGCCACCAAACGGTGTGGCGTCATCCGGAGGGGATACAGATACAGCAACAATACACTGCCCAGGGCACCGGCACCGATGGAAGTCAGGGCCACGCAAAACCCCAGGCCCGCCCCCCCCATGACCGTCAGCAGCGGCTGAACCGCCTTGAACCGTTCGGGACGCCCCAGACGACTCATGCGCCCAAGTTTCAACAAATGAGGGGCCATCAACAACCCCAGACCCGTCACGATCACCAGAATCCCGATGGATGCGATCAAGTCCTCCGGTTTTCCAAAGGCCACCCCATGCCCCACCAGCAGCACGACCAGACAGGCAACCGGGACACTTCCCCACCAAAGTCGCCGCACTACCTGCCAGTCCACCTGCCCTTCTCCATGGTGCGCCTTGACCGCCACCAGTTTGGTCAAAACCGAAAACCACAAATCCGTCGCGATGGCGGCCTGGGGTTCCACACCGAACCAGAAGATCAATGCCGGGGCCATAAATGCGCCCCCACCCACGCCCGTCAGACCAATGGCCAACCCCGTCAAGGCTCCCAGACCCACATGAGCCAGATCGATCACGCCAAACCAGGCAAAAGGATCTCAGGTGAAACAGAGGAGGCCACAAAATAGGGATTGAGGATCTCCTTTTTGCCATAGCGCAGAGTCTTGCCTTCCAGATCGAAGACATGGCCTCCGGCCCCTTCCAGCACCGCCTGGGCCGCCGCCGTATCCCATTCGCAGGTGGGCCCCAAACGAGGATAGAGATCGGCGCTGCCTTCGGCGATTCGACAAAACTTCAAGGAACTCCCCGCCTGAACCAACTCATTGGGTGTAAAGCGCTGGGTAAATGCCAAGGTTTCCGGCGTCATATGGCTTTTACTCGCCACAATCCGCACAGGTCCACCCGAAACTGGCCACGGCGCGACCTGAATCGCCCCCCCCCGGTCCCCTTCGATTCGAAATGCACCCTCGTCTTTTCCTCCCCAGTAGATCGAATCCAGGGCGGGAGCCCCCACCACGCCCCAGATGGGTTGCCCATGCAAAATCAAAGCGATATTAACTGTAAATTCGCCACTGCCTGCCAAAAATTCCTTGGTTCCATCCAGGGGATCGATGAGCCAGTAATATTCAGGTGACACAGGATGCGAATCCCGTTTTCCATCCTCTTCCGAAATCACCGGAAGATGAGGCGTCAGTTTGGACAAAGCGCTTACAATGATTCTGTGGGAAGTCAGATCCGCTTCCGTCAGCGGGCTCTGATCCTCCTTATGTGTCACCTTGAGCGAAGGACGAGAAGCAATTTCTGAATAAAATTGCAAAATAGCCCATCCCGCCTCCTTCACGGTGTCCAATACCGCCAGTTTGGCTTCCTGGGTGATGGGTTCGTCTTGCTGCCTGGACTCAAGGGTTGTATTCATCGTCGAAAGAGTATTGAAACCGACAAAACAGGGTCAGAATCCTTTACCTCGATTCCTCCGCGCAATGTATCCCAAATGGTTCCACAAGTCTATGACTCCCGCGCTTCTTTTTGAATTTGTTCCTTCCCGTTCATAGCCGACTCTGGCGATATTCAGTGCCCGACTCTTCGTGGTCATTCGATCAATTGCATGCCGCAGTGCCTGGCAGCGTCGCGATCAAATGTTGTCGTATGGTTGCAGCCGGCTTCATTGGCTGACCGTTCTATCAGGCAGTCAGCAAAATCAGCCTTGCCTTCCTTGAACAACCGCACAGCTTTCCATAGGGTATCGGCATTCGCCACGATAATTTCTTTGGTGCGTAGCAGCGTTTCCAGCACTTCGCAGGTCCCGCTTCTGGTTAATGCGTAACAACCCCTCAGCACCCACACCAACTCCACCACCGAAACAATGCTAACGTACCCTGGGGCATCAACTGTTAGCGACTCGATCAGGCGCGTTGCCTTGGGCGACTGCTTCGAGTCGTCCTGTGCGATATAGCGGACGAGGACGTTGGTATCCAAGCCTATCATCTTGCCTTCGCCCCGCGAGTCGCGATTGCCTTATTCATTGCATCAATTGTTACGGGTGAAGCAGGCTTGAGCACCAACCCCTTCAGAGCGGTCACCGACTGCGTGGCGGCCACGAGTTCAAAACGGCCTGGTTCAACCTGGACGAACTCAACCCGGTCTCCTGCCTCGACGCCGAGCGTGGCCCGCACGATGGCGGGAATGGTGATCTGCCCCTTGCTGGTCAGTGTTGCAGTGGACATAACCTCTCCTTTTCCAATTGCCTTACTTTATAGTAAGGCACATTAAAAATCAAGGAAAAATAATCTCAGCAGATTTATGACATTCAATCGCTCTCCAAAAACCGACCTCGCCTCACGGGTCATAGTCATCGTCGAAGAGTACTGAAACCGACAATACTGGAGTTTGCCCCACGCCTGACAGACTCGCCTTGCTTGTCGACATAAACCATGTTATCTTTAATAATAAACGAATTTATGTTGAAAACACGAGATAAAGGCGAATAAAATGCTGCATAGTTATGCGTTTTCTAACTTCCAGTCTTTCCGTGAGCGGGTCGAGGTCGATCTGATTATCAGCCGTAAGGTCGCCATGACCGAATGGATGAATGAGGTGCCGACCGGTGAGCGTGTATCAAGGCTGATGGCGGTAGTCGGCCCTAACGGCAGCGGCAAGACTGCGCTGCTAAAGCCGATGGCTTTTCTTTCCTGGTTCATCGGTCAATCGTTCCAAAGCGCACCGGATGAAGGTATCCCGGTTACTCCGCATTTTGCGAATTCTGGCGAGCCCATTGAATTTGAATGCCTACTGGATTTTGACGGCAAGGTGTGGCGCTACATGTTGCGTTGTACACCAGAGCGTGTACTGCATGAGGCACTGTATCAAAAGCGCGAACGCTTTGGTTATATGTTTGTCCGCGACTGGGATGCGGTGACCAATACCTATACCATCAAGCAACAGGATTTCGGTCTTGCTCCTCAGGAGGCGCGTAAAGTACGGGCAAATGTTTCGCTCATTTCGTGGGCCGCACAATATAATGTGCCGCTGGCCAAACGGATGGCCGCGCCCCTTGTGGTAACAAATGTCAATTTTATGGGTCGGGTACCGATGGCGGACCAAGCGGTGTTGGTTGCGGCACAACATTTTTCTGCCAACGCGAACCAATATGATCGGATGCGGCAGTTGCTATCCGCATGGGACTTAGGTTTGAGCGGTGTGGATTTGCAGGAAATGATTATTAACAATCCCCAAGAACCTAGTCAAAAGACATGGATTCCATTTGGCAAACATAAAAGCCATGGCAAGGAGTTTCATTTGCCCTTCACTTTTGAATCAACTGGTACCCAAGGGGCTTTTGTGTTGTTGTCGCGTTTGCTGCAAACACTGGAGATTGGTGGATTAGCAGTCATTGATGAATTTGAAAATGATCTGCATCCTCATATGCTGGAGCCTATTCTCGATTTGTTTGCCAATCCATCAACTAACCCGCATAACGCACAACTGTTGTTCACCTGCCATGCCATTGAGGTATTGAATCTCGTGCACAAATCGCAGGTGATTTTGGTGCAAAAAAACGAAGATTGCGAAAGCACAGCCAGCCGCATGGATGCGGTGGAAGGGATTCGCAATGACGACAACTATTATGCGAAATACATGGCAGGGGCTTATGGCGCCGTGCCTGTGTTCTGATCACCATGGCAATCTGGAAAGCACAGCGTACTTTATTGATTGTGGGGGAGGGGCGCCATGAGGAGGCTTTTCTGAATCATCTCAAGTCGCTTTATGTGACGCGAGGTTGCGGGCTTTCTGTGAATATCAAAAACGCACATGGCAAGGGTGCGCTGCATGTCATTGACTGGACTGCCAAGCAGATTGCCAATGCTGATTATGATGTGGTTGCCGCGTTACTGGATACGGACACCGATTGGAATGTAAAAACTGAAAAGTTGGCGAAAACCAAGAAAATTCAGGTGCTCAAATCTGAGCCATGCCTTGAAGCGATGATGTTGCGACTGATTGGGGAATCAGTAACGGGAGATGCTAATGCACTCAAAAGACAGTTCGCCCAGTTCGTGAATAATGATGCGACCAAACATGATCACTATGCATTGCATTTTGGCTCGGCCTGTTTGCTGGCGGGTAGAACTAAAGAGCCAACTATTGATACGCTGCTCAAGTTGTTTGGTCGCTGATGTCCCATACCGCTACCTTCACTACCCATGCCACCGAGACGTCTTGCTGTCTGGACTCACGGGTCATATTCATCGTCGAAAGAGTACTGATATGTATTGACCTGTCAAGTTTTTCAATAAAAATCTCCCGGATCATCCTGCAGTGTGCGGGTAGCAGAACGGACGGCATGCCGACGGTTGATCAGTCTGATATGCGCGGGTTGGTTACCGCATGACAACCGATTCGTCGGGGAGCTGCCTCGCTCTAAATTCGAGGGTCATTCCGTTGCCGGACGCCTCATAGCACTCTCGAGGGTTCTCCCACCGTTGCCCATTCTGCTACCCACACACTGCATACACATGACGATTTCTCCTTACGCTTTGGCTGTCGGTTGCGGCAGTGCTTGCCCAATCGCCCAGATGAAGCCGGCCAACTCCCGTGCGATGGCCGTGCACGCCTGCACCTTCAGTTTGCCTCTGGCCTCAAATAACCGGTAACGTCCGCACAAGCGCGTTTGCGCCTTCCAGGCGATCTCTTGCACAGCCTCCGATGTGCGCTCGGCACGCCGTTGTAATATGGCTGTTTTCCTGGCCTGATGGCGATAAGTCCAGGCCGCCTCCACCAGCACCCGGCGCACATGACCGTTGCCGGTCTTGGTGATGCCACCGCGCGACTTGGTGCCACCACTGGAGTGTTCGCTGGGCACCACCCCCAGATACGCCATCAGTTGCGGTGCGCTGGAAAAACGCCTCAAATCGCCTATCTCGGCCACAATCGTGGTGGCCGTCAGCAAGTTCACGCCACGCAAAGCCATCAGTCCTTCAATCACCGGCCAGAATGCCGATTCGGCTACTGCGCTCTCGATCTGTTTGTCGAGCGCATCGACGCGTTTGGTCATCGCCCTTCCTGAGTTGCCTGACCAACTTTTCAATCGCCTCCGGCGTATTGGCTATCTCTCCAAAATAGCGCACCTCGCCACCCTGAACTTCCGCCACGGATACCGCTACCGTCTCTTTGTGCACATCCAACCCAACATATTTGCTAAACTTTTTCATGACCTACCCCCTCAATATCGGCTCTGGGCCTGTGGTTTTACGGAACCTCAAGTCTAATCCGCGTCGCTTGAGGTGCGGTAGGTCAATACATGATGTCTAGTCAAAGCGCCAAAGGCCGGGGGGATGAAATGAACGATGCATCTGGCAAGAAAAAAGGTAAGATCTACAAAAACCTGTTGCGTGATGAAGTGGTCAAGAGCCTCTATTTGACCCGCTATGCCGTCAAGAACGGCAAGCCGGACCCCAAGAAACCTGTCCTGACAACCGGCCACGATATGGCCTTTGTTGACAACGGCGTATCCAATTGGAAACTTGATATTTCCAAACCACATGGCATGACGCCATCGAAAGTGAAGTTACCGTTCGTCGCGGTGACCGCTCCCTGGTACACATCCCAGCAGGCGATGGAGCGTGGCATCAAGGTTGTGCACGGAAGCAGCGCGAATGTGTTCGGCTACATGGGCGCGCTGCTTGTTCCCGACGACTTCACCATCCCGACAGTGACTGCAACCAAGGCAAACGTCAGGCACTATGGGCTTGAACTGATCGAGGACGGCGGCGACATCTGCGTGTGCTCCGACAAGTATCCGGTTGCGCTCATGCAGTACACATATACAAAAGATTACAAGAAAGACTTCCTGATGCAGAAGCATGGGGGCGGCGGTGTCTTCATCGAGACCCACGACTTTCCGCACATTCATTTCCCTTTGTCCAAGGAGTGTGGCGGCTACATAGTCATCGGCAAGAAGGTGGCCGACACGGAATTCCACTTCACTGCGTTTCACATCCCCCACGGTTATGCACTTTACACACCGTCCAACACCATCCACGGCGACGGTACGCTGGTCGGGGAGTATGCCTTGGCGCTCACCAGTTCCGGTCTGGCCATGGCCAACACTGTTCTCATTTACAACAAGCACACGCTGGAAATGGCGCGTGGAGTTGTCCCCGACTGGAAAACTTAACCTCGCGCATCAGACCAGGAACTCTATCTCTCCACTGTGCTAGAAGAATTATTTATTAGCCACCGTCGGGGGTTTGCATGGCAAAGAAATTGGCTCCGCAGCAACGCACCAGGAAGAACGCCGAAGATCAGGTGACCCGTCTGCCCAAAATCGGCACAGTCGGAAATGTTCAATTCGCAGGTTATGCTTCGGTCTATCCGCGAAAAAAATAGCCCAAGCATCTGGTCGAGGAAGAGGGGATTTTTTACTGGTTTCGGGCGCGGAAAACCATGAGAAGAAACCTACTATACTTTGGTTGAATGGCAGCCTTGGCTCAAGCAGTTTCTAGGGATTCTTCATCGAGAACGGACCCTATTGCTTCAAGGAAAACCAGGACGGGAAATTCGAGCTGAAACCCAACCCTCATTCGTGGAGTAGGCACGCCAATTACCTGATCTTCGAATATCCGTCAGGTGTCACCCTTTCCTTTTGCGAGGACACCAATACCTTGCCGCAGAATGTCTGTACCGGCGAGCTGCTCTATCAGGCGTTGCAGCACTTCGTCGGCAAACATCCTGAGATGGCAGATAACCCCGTCACAGGGGGTGATTGGCTACATACAGATGGAGGCAAGCTGAGTTGGGTAAAGGTTCTCAACGTAGGCCACATGGTGGCACGCGACCAGCCATTTCTGATCAATGAAATGAGCCCATGCCTGGTGTAGAATTCCATTACCTGCACATGATTGATAAGCCGCCCTGGCGGTATACTAGACCAATAGAACTGTTCACTGATATTTAAGAATCACTGAAAGGCTGAAGGAAAAAATGAATAATACTCTGAAACATGAAGAACGAATCGCCCTTGCAGATACGGATGGCACCTACAAGACTCTGCTCGAATCAACAAAGGCGATTCCCTGGAAGATCAACTGGGAAACCATGAAGTTCAGTTACATCGGTCCACAGATCGAAGCGCTGCTCGGTTGGCCGCAGGAAAGTTGGTTGACCGCAAACGACTGGATTGAACGCATCCATCCAGATGATCGCGAACGGACGACCAACTTCTGCGTCTCCCAATCTATCGGGGGCGTCGACCACGAGGCGGACTACCGTGCGTTGACAGCTGACGGTAACTTCGTCTGGATACGCGACGTTGTCCATGTCATTCGCAAGAATGGCGTCACGACCGAATTGGTCGGGTTTATGTTTGACATCTCCGAGCGCAAGAAGATGGAAGAGGAATTGCTCGCGCTCAATCGCAAGCTGGAGGTGCTTACGCTGCAAGATGGCTTGACCTGTGTAGCAAACCGCCGGTTGTTCGACCAAACCTTGAAGGCCGAATGGTTCCGTTCCATGCGGGATAGCCAACCACTTTCGCTCATTGTGTTCGACATTGATCATTTTAAGCAATATAACGATTTCTATGGACACCTGATGGGAGATGAGTGCCTGATCAGAGTCGCGCAGGCGCTGAACAAAATACCGCTGCGGACGACCGACCTGTTTGCGCGCTATGGCGGTGAGGAATTCGTCCTGCTTCTGCCCAAGGCAAATATTGAATCTGCCGTAGAGATCGCTGAAAAATGCCGCTGTCTCGTGCAGGACTTGGCCATTCCGCATGAAAAATCCAGCACCAGCAATGTGCTTACCATCAGCGTAGGGGTTGCCTCGATTACCCCCTCAGCCGATTCCGAGCCTGCCTCGCTGTTTGCCGTAACTGACCGCATGCTCTACCAGGCAAAGGAGTACGGACGGAATCGGGTGGTGTCGTAACGCACCAACTCTGTATAAGGCTACACGGACATTGCTGGCATCATCGCCGCTTGTGGAGGTAGATTTTTCAGTATTCGCTGGTATTTTATAACTTATTTATCCAAACGGCCATCGTCCAGTCCATGTCCACGTTATTTGGAACGGTTGCGAAGCAGTGTTCAACTTGCACTGCCCGAAAAGGCCACCAGAGGTGCGCGAAAACTATGGATCAAGACTGGCTGATAACCTGCTGAATGTTATAGAGTTGGCGGCAGTGACAGGGCACAAGGACTTGAGGATGCTCAAGCGGTACTATCACCCCAGAGCCGAGAACTTGGCCACGAAGTTGGGATGACGGAATATCATGAGTGCAATTAACCTACTTGCCAAGACAAGAAAACCGGCTTAGACTTCACTTATGGAGAAAAGAACCCCGCACTGTACATTGGTCGTGATTCAAGCCTTAGTGGATGCGGGTAAAGTGCGTACCACTCACGCCGCGCGAACCGGCGCAGGCGA
>NZ_DAHVHV010000018.1:0-37437 GCF_027317285.1 Ferrovum sp.
GGTTTGCCTTTGTAATCTCTCGGAACAAGATCCGATGATGCCATGAGTTCGGCCAGGCGCATAACTTCTTCAAACGTGCGTGGCAGGAAAGGATTTATTGATTTTTCTTGCGCTACTTCCAGTTCCTGTCCCATTATTTTTTCTCCTTATCGATTTCCGGCAATGCCAACCGTGACCCGGTGAGGTTAAAGCCAAGTTCTAAAGGGACCGCATTCATCAGTCGGACACCATCTGGACTTAAAGTGAGCAGATTCCAGCTTCCGCACTTGATTAACAATCCATTACCGCATGGTCGTACAGTTACATTGATATCCGTCGGATTGGTCCCGTCGAGCACCACTTTTTTATTTTTCTCTGACTCCTCCTCAATCAGTGCTGAGAGCTTCGCCTTTAACCGGTCGATTTCTGCATAGATGCGTTTGATCTGATCATCAACAGTATCCATCGGATAGCACTTCCCGCAGTTAAAATCTCCGCATCTTCCTTCGCTCATGAATGTCTTAAAATCATCAAGTGTGATCATTTTGTCTCCTTCAATAATAGGTTCCCATTGATTAAGTGCACACTTCAATTCGGCGCGCGTCCAGTAACTTTTCGGTCAACATTTGATTTCTCCTTTAGCCAGAGCCATCGCCATCGCCATAGCCAGAGCCATCGCCATAGCCATCGCCATAGCCATCGCCATAGCCATAGCCATCGCCATAGCCAGAGCCATCGCCAGAGCCAGAGCCATAGCGATAGCCATCGCCATCGCCATCGCCATAGCGATAGCCATCGCCAGAGCCAGAGCCATAGCCATAGCCAGAGCCTACGCCTTCCATGTTGGCACCTCTGCGATGCTTTTCCGGGCCTCATCAGATACAGGCAGGATCTCTATCGCCTGCAAGAGGGTTACTTCTGGGACGGCCACCGGGAATTTGCAGTTTTCAGGCTTTCTTGTGCCTGAAACCGACAGCTCAGAAAGTGAGGCTGCTCCGTCCCAGTACCAGAGTCTTCTTGCGTCGGCGAGAACAACTTCTTGTCCCGTTCGTGATTTGAGCGTTCCTGCAAAAACTCCAGCCGAATAAGTCCGGCAAATGATGTAGTCTCCAACGTTAGGCATTTTTATTCCTCCAATTAAAGTGAGTGAGTTACGAGTGAGTTTTATTACCTCCCGCTGTATCCTCCGGATCCCCTATATATCCGTCTTGAGGGCTGCTCGATGGCAGGATCGCTTGGTTGGTGCGTTGATTAGATCCTAGCCTAATGATGGGTTAATGTCAAGCGATGGTTAACAGGCTAGTAAAACGTGTGTTAATTATGATATAGTATTGGGGAAGGAGGAATAGAAAATGAGAGTAGAGCCGTTAGTGTTAGAAACTTCCGTAGTCGCACTGGTCATACCAGAGACCGAGGAGGAGAAAAAGATACATGCAAAAGTACATCCCGTCATTGATTAGGCCAGAGGGGTATCCCTTCTCTCCCGCCTCAGGGATAGAAGTACCAGGTGATTTCCAGAAATACATGGAAAGGAGAAAAGATGAAACGCTTTGAAACAATAGAAGACTTGATATCATGGTTTGGATCAAGGAAAAAAATGGCTTCCGTGCTGGGGGTTACAGACGTGGCAATTCATAACTGGACACTCAATGGCATCCCCGCAAAACGCGCACTCGAGATAGAGCGGAAGACCGATGGGATTGTCCATTTCAACCATATCCGGCACCTGGTGAGGTTCTGATATGCAACTCAGATCTTACCAAATTGAAGCAATCCAGAACGCAAGAGAATCGCTCAAGAAAGGGCAGAAGAGGATAATCCTGCACGCGCCCACCGGTGCGGGGAAGACACTCATCGCATGTGAGATCATCAAGAGCGCAGTCAGCAAGGGCAAGCGGGTTCTGTTCCTTGCCCATCGTAAAGAGCTTATCGATCAGGCTGTGGCAAAGCTCGACGACGCTGGAATACCGCTTGGGATCATCATGCGCAAGCACTGGAGAACTAACCACCAAGCCCCGGTGCAGGTTGCAAGTGTCCAGACGCTTATCAGAAGGCAGGCGGGAACATTTGATTTGATTTGCGTTGACGAAACCCATTTGGCTTTAGCGAAGTCCTACATGGATATCATCAAACAGTCTCCCCTCGCCGCTGTCGTGGGTCTTACAGCAACTCCTGTCAGGCTCGACGGAAGAGGTCTCGGGGAGATCTACCAGCAAATTATCCCGGTCCGTTCCGTTCCTGAGCTCGTTAAAGATGGATTTCTTGTCCCGATCGTTCACTACGCCCCGAAACGCCCCATGCTGGGAGGCATCAGCATGTCCCAGGGTGATTACAACGCGCATGAGCTAGAAGAGGCGATCGATCAGCCTGATCTTGTCGGTGATATCTACGCTCACTGGCAAAAACTTGCCTCCGATCGGCAAACAATTATCTTCTGTGTCTCGATTGAGCACTCCAAAAATGTTACAGCCCAATTCCAGGCGAAGGGGGTCCGCTTTGCACATGTTGACGGCACTATGCCTGGCTGGGAAAGAGACAGGATATTTGAAGACCTTGCGTCGGGGGCTTTGCAGGGCATCAGCAACGTGGGAATTTGTTGCGAAGGATACGACAATCCATCAATATCTTGCATTGTGCTTGCGCGCCCTACTAAGTCGCTGGCGCTATTTTTGCAACAAGCTGGCAGGGGGCTTAGGCCGTATCCCGGGAAGAGGGATTGTATTATCTTGGATCACGCCGGGTGCGCTTATGACCCAGCTTTGGGGCTTGTCGATGAGATCCGGGAATGGTCGCTGGAGGGGAGAAAGAGGAAACCCAAAGAGGCTAAAGATAAAATCCCGACAGTCAAGATTTGTGAGAAATGCTTTGCGGCATATGCAGCAACGGCGGGAAAGTGTCCTCAATGCGGATACGCAAACCCGGCCCAGGCCAGAGAGCTCGTGGAAGACAAAGAGGGTGAGCTTTCTGTGGTGTCGGCTGAAGAGATTGCTATCCACAAGTCAAGAAGAGCCGAAGAGCGCGAAGCGAAGACGCTTGAGGACTGGATGAAAATTGCTCAGATTCGAGGATATAAGCCTCGTTGGGCGCATATCAGGTACAATCTCAGAACGGGGAGGCGGTAATGATGACCGAAGCGGAAGTACAGTCCCAGATACGTCTCTCTGTTTCTAAAGATCCATCGATCAGGCTGTGGCGCAATAACGTCGGGATGGCCTATGACCGCCAAGGCAATCCAATCCACTTCGGCTTGTGCGAGGGCTCATCTGACCTGATTGGCCTCAAGTCTATAGTCGTAACGCCTGATATGGTCGGGGATGTCATTGCCGTTTTTGTCGGCATTGAGTGCAAGGGATCAAGAACGCCAATCCAAGATAATCAAATCGATTTCAACAGGCTCTTGATCAACATGGGCGCAAGATCCGGAATTGTCCGGAGCGCAGAAGCAGCACTCAAAATACTATCTTAGGAGATCCAATGGCTCAGTTACCCCCTATGAAATGCAACAGCTTCAAACCTTTTACTGGCACTGGCTCGCTTAAAGGATTTGCTGAGATCGAAGTCACTACCGCTTTCGGGCCGCTACTATTCCGGGACGTCAAACTGGTCCAGCAGGAGGGGCAAAATGCCTTTATCGCACCCCCGCAAAAAGAATATCAAAACCGTGAAGGAAAGAAAGTTTATACCGCCCTGGTCGAATTTCCGAAGGAATGGCGGGATCATATGTGCATTATCGTCACGGCGAAGCGGGACGGGATTGACTTGTGAAATGGTGTTGGGTAGAATAATGGTGCGCTGGCGGTTTGGGGAAGCCTGCCTGACGCGTTGTTGCGAATTATGAGAGCCATTGTCCGGGGATAGAGCATTGTGCTTCCCCAGAAGTCTCAGGATCGCTTATTCGCCGATCCCGATGCCTTCCCCGGATGATGGCTTTTTTTGTTTTTCGGAGGATATTGGCATGGAAATAACGGACAACCTATGATCACTCAATCCAGCTTCTTCGACTGTGCGTTAACTTATGCGTCTTATGGTTACAAGCTCCTGCCACTCAAAGGCAAGCGTCCGACTCTCCCCAATTGGCCGAATACGGCATCCAATGACGTGGCGGATCTCCACAAATGGTTCAACCATGCCAATCCACCGAACATCGGCATTCTGACAGGCGCTCCATCTGGCATAGTTGTCTTCGATATCGACACCAAACCAGGTAAACAGGGCGCGGAGCATCTGGCTTTTCTTGAAGAGAAATACGGGACGCTCCCCATGACTTATACCGTCAGATCCGGATCCGGAGGTTGGCATTTCTACTTTAAATATCCGGACCACTCAATTGCTTCTCAGAAGCCTT
Source organism: Ferrovum sp. (assembly GCF_027317285.1). NCBI lineage: Bacteria > Pseudomonadati > Pseudomonadota > Betaproteobacteria > Ferrovales > Ferrovaceae > Ferrovum > Ferrovum sp. Next base: position 4,325 of record NZ_DAHVHV010000018.1, read on the forward strand.
ATCCCGACGTTGAAATCAAGTCTGACGGATCCCAAGTTGTTGCTCCCCCCTCATCATGCGTCGGAATCGAAAAGCACCACACCCAGCCCTACACCGTCTCACTGAACGGCGTTCCGGCCCCCGTGGATCTCCCCAGCGCATGGATTGCGTTTCTGTCTCGAGGACCATCGGAATCGGACCCAAAAAAAACTGCACCGCTTCGGAGTCAGCAAGACCCCGACGAAACACGCTCCGCGCTGATGGCCATCCCATCTGATCTTCCCCACGACGATTGGGTGAAGGTCGGGATGTCGCTTTACTCGATCGATCCCGGGCTGGAATCCCTGTGGCATGAGTGGAGTGCAAGAAGTCCTCAATACAAATATGCCGAAGCGTCCGTAAAATGGAGGTCATTCCATCAGAACAGAAGCATCGGATCCGGGACGCTTTTTAAGTACGCGACTGATGCAGGCTGGCAACAGCCGAAACAGAAACGTCTCTCTACAACAGTAAGTCCGCCTCCAGTTGAATCGCTGGAAGACCGTACTCCAATCGTTCATACCGCGCTATCTCGGACACCCCGATTCCTGGAAACGTCGGAGGGTGGAATGAAACCGGTCATGCACAATGCGGTTGAGCTCTTTCTGTGTCGCCCTGAATTTGATGGTTGCATCGGATTCAATGTCCTAGCATCAAAGATAGAATGGCTCAAACGTCCACCATTTCAACGCGTTTATCGCAAAGAATATCGTGACATCGACAGCTCGGAAGCATCTCTCTGGATATCAACCCATTATCAGAAGTCCTTCGCCACACTGACAGTCGAAGAAGCGTTGACCGTCGTGGCTCATCGATCACCGTTCAACCCCATAAAGGATTGGCTGGAATCGTTAGAATGGGACGGCAAAGGACGCCTGAACTTTTGGCTATCGGATATCTTCGGGACAGGCCATTCCCCGTATCATGCCAACGTCGGCAAAAACTGGCTCATATCCCTCGTTGCTCGCGCCTATGAGCCAGGATGTCAGGTTGACACCATGCCGATCCTCGTTGGCGGCGAGGGATTGAAAAAATCAAAAGCACTGGCTGAACTCGGCGGAGAATGGTACTCAGACACGCATGCGGATCCGTCGGAAAAAGACTTCTATCAAGCGATCCAGGGAAAATGGATCATCGAGTTTGCTGAACTCTCAAAGCTCGTTAAGACAGATATCGAAGAGATAAAGCGCATGATCACTGTTCGTGATGATCATTTTCGCAAGAGCTATGGAAGAGCCACAGAATCGCACAAGCGTTTGACCGTGTTCGCAGGGACCACGAATGCGATGGAATTTCTGAGAGGCGATCAAGAAAACCGTAGATTTTGGCCGTTCCAGGTGTTCAATATCAATCTTAAAATGCTTTCGGATCTGAGGGCACAGTTATTCGCCGAAGCGGTCCATGAATACAAATCCGGATCTGACTGGTGGGAAATAGATTCCAAAGATCTGAAGGCCCACCATCAATCATTCACGGAAACCGATATCTGGCACGACCCCATAAAAGAATTTCTCGATCTAAGCACATTTACAACTATTCCCGATATATTATCCGGACCACTCAAAATGACCGTAGATCATCATGATCAGCGATCCCAAAAACGTGTGGCCTCCATCCTAAAAACGCTTGGGTGGGAAAAGAAAATCATCAGGAACCCTGTCACACAGAAAACATCTAAAGTGTGGAAACCTATTGACACGGATGGCTCTCTTGACTAGTATCTAGGCTCCGGCGCATCGCTGGAGCTTCATACTCCCCCACAAAATGTTACCCGTTGTTACCCGTCGTTACCCGTATGTTACCCGTCCAGTTACCCGTAGAATATCTATATCCCGCATTGATTTGCGTAAAAAATTACCCGTATACCTGCTTCCAAACATTTATAGGATAATACTACGACTCCCCTTGTACTATTATTCTAATAATGTTTAATAAATACGGGTAACACGGGTAACGGGGTAACAACCCATATAGTATAAGGGTCCAAAAATTACCCGTCGTTACCCGTCAATGCAGGGTTACGTTATAAGTCATTGATATATATAGAATTGACCGTTACCCGTCCCAACTGTCAAGCAATCCTTGACGGTTGCATTCTTAACAGATACAATCACTGCATGGAAAACACAGACCCTGAGTCACGAGACATATTGCCGGTCAACTCTCATCCGCTTTACGCCTATCAATTCGCGGCGGAAGGATGCCCTCTGAGGATCGTTGTGGCCTGTTCAATGGCCGAAGCTATCAGAATCATCAATGCTCTTGACACAGAGCCTCTGGCGATTACCAGAGTGGGTATGTGTATCAACGCTGTTGAGTGCGATGATGAAGGTTAACAAGCTCACTTCGAAACAAGAAAAATTCTGCACTGCCTACATCACTGCCGCGAATGCCAGCGATGCCTACCGAGAAGCCTATGCCTCAAAAAACATGAATCTAGCTACAATTAACCGCAAGGCTTTTGACCTGTTGCAAGACGGCAAGGTGACGGCTAGGATCGCCGAATTGAGGGCATCCGCAGCTGCTGTTGCCGTTCTGACTGTCAACGATCTCATCAATGAGCTTGAGGAAGCCAGAAATCTCGCAATCCAGGAAGGTCAAACGGCGGCCGCTGTGTCAGCAACAATGGGCAAAGCCAAATTGCTTGGACTCGGATCAGAGAAAGTGGAATCAAAAAATACGACTGAGATTGTTATTGTCGGCGGTCTTCCAAATCCATTTGAAATAGTAGATGCCACAGATAACGCTTCCGACGCTTCATAAGGGCCAGATAGAGGCGCTTTATACCCCTAGCGCAAGGTTTAAGGTAATCCGTTGCGGAAGACGTTGGGGTAAAACTCTCAGCGGTGCATCTCTCGCATGTGACTTCGCTGCCAGGGGGAAGTCTTTCGGGATATTCGCTCCGGATTACCGTATTCTCTCGGAAACCTACCATGAGATTGAAGAAATCCTTACTCCTATAACCATTGGTTCGAATAAGGTCGAAGGGGTTATCAGGTGCCAGAATAAAGGCCGGGTGGACTTCTGGACGCTGAATAATCCACGAGCTGGCCGATCTCGAAAATATCACGGCGTGATGCTGGATGAAGTCGCTTTTGCCGGCGAAGACATGATGGACATCTGGACGAAGGCCATAAAACCCTCGTTACTGGATTACAAGGGCGGGGCGATTGCGTTTTCAACGCCAGCCGGGTTGGATCATGATAACTTCTTCTATCGAATATGCACGGATAAAACGCTCGGATGGACGGAATATCATGCGCCGACATGGACCAATCCGCATTTACCTCAAGATGAGATCGCAAAACTGCGAGATGAGAATTTTCCGCTTGTTTTCGCCCAGGAATATGGCGCTGAATTTGTGTCGTGGGAGGGTGCGAGTTTTTTTCCTGAATCCTCACTGCTTGTTGACGGAGTTCCTGTCGAATATCCTGACAAGGTTGACCAGGTATTCGCTGTTGTGGATAGTGCTCTAAAGGATTCTGACGTTCATGATGGAACAGCAGTTACTTATTTTTCAAAGTCGAATCATTCTGGCATTCCTGTAGTGGTACTGGATTATGAAGTCCTGAAAATAGAGGCTGATATTCTCGAACACTGGTTGCCTAGTGTCTTAAAAAGGTGCGAAGAACTGGCAACAATGCTCAGGGCAAGGCAAGGGTCTATTGGCGTTTTCATCGAAGACAAAGCATCGGGTATAGCACTGCTTCAACACGCCTTTAAGGAAGGATGGAACACCTATCCAATTCCTCCTGAAATAACCGCAATGGGGAAGGAAGGAAGGGCCTTATCTGTCTCTGGATATGTTTTCAAAGGGATGGTGAAATTATCCCGATATGCCTATGATAAAGTCGTTAATTATGAGAACTCGACAAAGAATCATTGGCTTTACCAAATCTGTGGTTTTCGTTTGGGTCAGAAATCGAGTCGAATCCCGAGAGATCTGCTCGATACGTTCACAAGCGGTTTATGTTTGGCACTCGGAAACTCGGAGGGGTACTGAATGAACCCATGTCTATCAACAAATGCGTCAACTGTCACTGGTGTTCTCTCCTGGGCGTATCAAGTGCATGATGCCGTAAACATGTTCACATGTAATCCGTCTGATGAGTTGAGGGGATCTGGAGGGGCAACATTCCATGAACTAAAACTGGAATCAGCCTTGGTCCAAGCAATCGTCAAACGGGAGCTGTTTCCTCATCTGTCTGACTTAGTGGGCTTCCTGTATTCGGCTGATGAGGCATTCGCACGCGCCGTCCATACCCACCTGCTGGCCAAGACAGGCATCAGACGGGAGTCGATCACATGGGAAATGGAGAAATACAAGGACATGCAAAGCCTAGGTGAGAGCCCATCGAATACGGCACGGGTACTGCATGAATGGCACGAGTTCGCGCTGGATGTACTGACGGATGTTTTCACCGAGAGGGGGATGCTCCGATAATTGTGAGAAGCCAAACTCCTTGATGCTTGACAACCCCGACTCCATAGTCTAAACTCCTAGCATCTACCACCCATGCGCCCAAAACCAGCCCTCTATATGAGGGCTTTTTTATTGCCCAAATTCTGGAGGATTAATGAGCGTTGGCGGGACGAACATCGAGTCCGGACAGCAAGCCTCGCTCGAAATCCAGAACGAAGGGTTCAATGCCCCCCTGACGAAGATGATGCTGGAAATGAGCATCAAGCCCGGGTCATCTCCATCGTATGAATTATGCAAGACGATCTATGCTTACCATCCCCTCGGTCATAAGATGACATCCGGTCCGATCACGGTGGCGCAGTCGCAAAAGCGGACTCTGTCGATTGCTGGAGCCCCCGAAGAAGAACTGGTCAAAGCCTTCGAGAAGTCGTGGGCCAGTCTCGGCGAGATTGGCGGGGATGCGCTAGTGCATAACGTCATGACGCTCTCCCGGGTGTACGGCATTGCAACGCTCATGGTCGGAGCACTGGACAAGGGCGGCGAAAAATATCCTGCCAATAAACCTTTGCCGATGGATAAGCTCCACAAGATGACGCTGTATTTTAACACATTGGATTCGCTGAACACCGCCGGCTCTCTCGTTCTCAATCAGGATCCTCAAGCACCTGATTTTATGAAGCCGAAGCAAGTCAGTATTGGAAGTGAAGTCTATCATCTTTCCAGAACATGCACGCTGATGAATGAACAGCCTATTTGGATTGAATGGTCGAACTCAGCATTCGGTTTTGTTGGTCGGTCGGTTTACCAACGCGCTTTGTATCCAATGGCAGCATATCTTCAATCCATGATCTCGGATTACTCGATCCAAGAGAAGCTGATGGTCCTGGTTTACAAGATGGTCAGCCCCGGATCGGTTCTCGACAAGATTGCAAGAGCCTTCGGAGCTTTCAAGCGCCAGATCATCAAATATTCGAAGACGGGCAACGTTGTTAGTATCGGCAAGGAAGAGGAGCTTTCCTCTCTTGATCTGATGCACACAAAAGATGCCGGGGAGTACTCCCGCAAGAACATACTGGATAATATCGCCACAGCTGCGGGGATGCCTGCCGTCATGCTCAATCAAGAGACGCTTGCGGAAGGCTTTGGGGAAGGCACGGAAGACGCAAAGATTATTGCAAAATACATCGACCGGATCCGGATTGAGATGAACTCAATTTATCGGTTTCTGGACGATATTGTGATGAGACTCGCGTGGAACCCTGAGTTCTACATGACTATTCAGGCGAAATATCCCAATACTTACGGGAATGTATCGTATGAAGCGGCTTTTTACGAATGGAAGAATGCCTTCGAAGCTACTTGGCCGAACTTACTGACAGAGCCGGATAGCGAAAAGTCTAAGAAATCGGAGGCCCGGTTCAAGACGGTTATAGCTCTTTGCGAATCCCTCATGCCGATACTTGACCCCGACAATAAAGCATCCCTCGTAGCATGGATACAGGACCAGATCAACCAGGATGACTTCCTATTTGACGGTGAGCTGAACCTTGACTTCGAAGCATTGAGCCAGTATGTCCCACCGGTTCCGACAATGGGGGCAGGGGCAGAAAAAGAACCGTCTGAGCCGAGACCTTTCTCCATGAGTTCGTGATGAAACGCAGAAATTTTGAGTCGATTCTGTCTGATGCCATCAAGGATCTGATCGAGAACGGCTTCTCCGTCTATGCGCTCAAAAAATGGCAGGGATTGCTGGATCTTGCCGCGAAGTATGAATACTCACCTGACGAAGCGCAAGTACGCATGCAGAAGTCTCTGACCTCGCTATATCAAAGCAAGGTCACTCCCCTAGCATTGGCAAAGTTTCATCCCGGTCTGGATCGAGTAACGATCAATCGGATCATCCCTTCAATGAGACATGAGCTTACAAAGCGGATCGCGGCTTCGGCTGATCTGATCAAATTGAATCGTGAACAGGCAATTGGCCTCACGTTGAAGCGGTTTTCCGGATGGTCAACATCGATTCCAGAAGGTGGAACTGATTCGGAATCACTGAAAGAGACCAAAGCCCATATCGTCAAGCCTCTCAGATCCCTAACTTATGAAGAACGCAGATTGCATATTGACCAAGGCCACAAGATGCTGGCAGCAGTCAATGAGATCCTAGGGTTGCAATCAGGCGCTATCTGCATGATCTGGCGGTCGCATTTCCGGCAGGCTGGATACGACTACAGAGAAGATCATAAAGAGCGAGACGGAAATTTCTATGTGATTCGTGGCAATTGGGCGCTAGAACGGGGATTCATGAAGAATGCTGGTCATGGCTATACGGATCAGATAACCGCCCCCGCCCAGGAAGTAAATTGCCGGTGTTTTGGAATCTATGTCCGAAACCTCCGGGACCTCCCCGCAGATATGCTAACTCAAAAAGGCAAAGAAGAACTTAAACGAGTGAAGGTGTCCTGATATGCCATCTGTATCTGAAGCCCAGCACCGTGCAATGGAGGCCGCAGCTCATGGACACTCCACTATCGGGATCCCGGAGAAGGTCGGCAAGGAGTTCGTGAAGCATGATGAAGAACTCCCGCCCCGAAAAGGTGGGATGCCAAGGCCGGATGATGGAGAATCGTTTATCACCATCGAGCCTGAACCCGGCGAGTTTATGACGCTGCCGATCAAAGATGATACAGCAGAGCGAAGCCCCACCGAGTACGACATTGCTAAAGCGATCAAGTCCGGAGAACTTCCATCCCCACAATCCTTTATGTCTATCGACCTGTATGACATGCGGATTACAGGCACTGGAACCTCTTTTAGGCCGAAGAACAATGAGCATGTTTATCGTCCCCCAGAGAATTTCCTGACCGAAGACTTCGTTAATCGGTGCAATGGCCTCCCTGTCGTTTTTGAACATCCAAAGGGACCATCGCTTGATACCGATGAGTTCCGAGACAGATCCATCGGAACAATCATCCTCCCGTACATCAAGGGAGATGATGTCTGGGGCATCGCTCGGATCTATGACAAAGATGCGTCTGAGTTGATGAAGTCGTCTCATCCATCAACAAGCCCTGCTGTGATATTTGGGCCACACGACGGCAATCAACAGATTGAGTTCGATGACGGAACGCACCTTCTCATCGAAGGAATCCCTTCATATCTCGATCATCTGGCTATTTGCCCAGAAGGGGTATGGGACAAAGGGGAAGGCCCAAGCGGAATCAACATAGGAGATGAAAAAATGCCAGAAGTAGAAAAAGATGCAAAGAAAGACGGATCAGGCGAAGAGGCCCCATCATGGATGGATAAGCTCGACGCAAAATTAGACGCTATCAGCGAACGGCTTGACCGACTCGATGAAAAAGATCGCAAGGATTCTGAGGAAAAGGAAAAAGAAGAGAAAGACCGTAAGGATGCGTCAGAGAAAGAGCTTGAGAAGAAGGAACACAAGGAAGAGGGCAAGGATATAAAAGAGCTTGAAGAGGCGCACAAGAAAGAAGGCAAGGAAGAAAAAGACCGCAAGGACTCAGAGGAAAAAGAAAAGGCTGAGAAAGACCGTAAGGATGCGGATAAAAAAGATAGGGGTGATCGCATGGATTCCATCGTTAGGGAAAACGCCGTGCTTCGGGATCGTCTAGCTTCGATTGAAAGCAAGGTTGGAAGAATCTCGACAGAGACACCCGCTGACCAGAGAGAGATTATGGCTCAGGCTCAATCCAGAGCCGATTCCATTGGATCCGCATTGGGCTTCCAGGTGAGTGCTCCGATGTCTGGAGAAACAGCATTGGCATATCGGAAGCGCTTGGTTTCGAAGGTTGTGCCGTTCATCAAAAACGAATCACTCAAGAAGATCCGATTCGACTCGCTTGACGAAGCCTCTTTTGCTGGTTTTGAAGACATGGCGTACGCGGCTGTTGCTGATTCCGTCGCTGATCCCAACGTGACCGCGGGAAATGTCGGTGGACTCTACTACCAGAAGGTCCAGCAACTCGGACGTGAAGTCATGATTCCCCGAGGAGATTCTGCTGCTTTCATTGGCAGACATTCATCCCCCGGGTATGTCATGAAGGGCGGATTCAAAAAAGATTTCGCAAAATAAAGGAGAGATAAATGTCAGCAGCTTTGATCAGTTTTAATCCACAACTTACCACTTCGCCACAGGATACCTTTATTCTTGAATCCCAAGGATACATTCAGGGTATCGAACTTGATAACCAGCCGTCCAGGATCCAGATGGAGCAGGGATCACTTGTCGCCACTGCAACCCGGACAGTGTTCGGTGGGATGATGGTCAATCAGCTCATCCCCACAGGAAATGCCCTCGGGAATCCGTTGCAGATTGCGACAGCTCAGGAGAACGACTTCGGTTTTGTCGTATTCTCGCGCGCTTATAACATGATCATCATCCCCGGTAATAGTGTGCCGCTTTCGGCTCCAGGTATGTCCTGCATGTATTACCCGAATGGCAAGTGGGCAAGGATTCCCGTTCAGTGCTCCGCAGCTCTTGCGACAGCTCTTGAAGGTGGACTTGTCGGGCAAACTGTCTATTGGGATTTTACTAATCAGGTCCTGACCAACACTGGTACGACTGCGCTCCCGTGCAGGATCAAGGGATTTAACTCAAACTCCATGGTCGTGTCTTACAACGCAACAACTGGCGCGGCAACTTGGACCACTGGGACATGCGCGATCATCGAATTTTAAAGGAGGCTTTACGTGGCTAACTCATTCCCCGCCAGAGCTCGGATTCTTCCACACTTTTCCGAGCCTGATCTTATCATCCAGTATTCCCAGGCATCGGGGGCATTTGAAGCTCTCGAAGGCGGAAAAACAAGGGTCAGATTATCTCCCGGCGATCTTTATGTGTACGTCAATGGGATCAAAGTCCGGACTCAACAGGTTTCGGGGCAGAGCGCCGCTAATCTGCTCCCCTCTGCAAGTATCATTGCGGAGCAGTACAGCACCGCAACCTACATGATCCAGTCTCGTGCTATCTACGACCGGCATGATATGGCCGCAGCCGGAAATTATGCTTTGTCTCTGCCAACAGCCCAGGATTATGCGCTCGAGCAGGGGATCTATCAGCAGATGAGGTCCGGCCTTCTTTATGGCTTCAATGCTGCAAACGGCGAGGGGCTTTTGAACACTCCCGGGGCCATTGCCGTCAATCTTCCCCCCGATTCGTCCGGGGTCACCACATTCTCCGGATACGATAATGGAGAAATGGCTTTGTTCTTGCTCCAGCAAATGACCAATCTCCAGATCGGGATGTATCAGTCGGGCTTCAACTTGACAGATCGAATCGTGATTGTTGCCCCGCAGAGGATTTTCTTGACTCTTGCGAATCAGGCGATTATCGATGTTGTCAGCTATCAGCGACCGGGCGCCGGCACATCAACTGTCGGGCAGGCTATCGCCGAAGTTGCAGGGAGTCAGGGCAATCGAGTTGAATGGTTCTTTGACGATACTCTAATCGGCAAAGGATCTGGCGGTGGAGATATGGTAATCATGACCATCCCCGAGCTTGTTACACCAAAGGGAACACCGTACAACACCAACCAGTTCGGAGAGATTAACCCACAGCTCAAGGCGATCAATCTCATGTATTCCGACCTGCCAGCTCCGATCAAGATTCCGACACCTGTCGAAGATGGTGCCTTGTCCATTTTGCAGGAAATCAGAGTTACCGCTGGATGGTGTGTTCGCCCACAGGGGTTATATCTCATCAGTATGCCGTTCTAACATCTACCGGGGCCAAATGGCCTTGATAGCGCGCGTCTAGACGTGTGATCAACAATGAGAGCCCAGCCCCTCCCTGGGCTCTTTTCTATGGAGGAAGAGGACAATGATTACCATCGCAAACACTTCACGTCAGCACCACAAATTCGTTTATAGAAAACCCGGTAAGATGCAGGCTGATTTTATCGATATCGCTCCTGGGAGACAGGATATGATCGGCAGGGACTTTACCGCGGGAGAATCGGAATCAGTCATCCTACAGCTGCTCAGAATGGGCGCAAGACCCAAGGAAGAGTTTGACAAGAAGCCGGATCCAGACTTCCATGGTCTTGTCTTTTCGCTTCACAAGCCCTTGACTACTGAGCAGATTCAGGAATCAGCCGCTATCGTAATAGACGGCGCAGATATTGTTGCTGCGCAAGAGTCTATCAAGTCGGCTCTTGGCTCGGATGCGGCTATCTACAACGCAGATGGCAAACCAAGAAAAGGCAGGGAATCCACGGTAACAGTTGTGGCGACAGATCCTAACGGCTCTCCTCTAAAAAATGGAATCGATATGAACCTGACCATATCCCCGAACGGCGACAAACTCAAAATGCCGGGCAAGTAAGAAATGTCATTCGTTAACAATACGATTCCCAACTTGGAGGACTATATAACATTTGTCCTCCATCAAGGGGTTCCGATCGCGGATCTTCCGATAGTACAAACAACCTTGACCACAACATCGGGATCTGACATTGCCACAATTGGATCCACCGTAGGTGTATCGGCAGGGATGATTGTCTTATCGAAGTATTTACCTCCACAAACCACTATCATTTCGATATCAGGTACTACCGTCACGCTAAGTGGGTTGGCTACAGGATCAGGATCAACGCAACTAGCCTACGCCTCAACAGACTTCCAGGCTCTCGATTGGACTTTTAATATCGCTGTTGACCGAGTTAGGGATGCTTCTTGCGCAGGGGGGATACTCTATGTGCTGGCCGTATACAACCTCGGTATGCACAATCTCATCAAAATCTCGCTGGATCTTCCTGGATACTCATTTTTCCAAGATGCCCGTGAACAGTTCGACATACTTGGGTTCAAGGGCGGGGTTCTTGCATCTTCCGCCGATCAAAGTTCATCAAATGCCATCGCCGTTCCAGAATTATTGAAGAATCTATCATTGTCCGACCTCGATCTACTCAAGACTTCCTGGGGAAGATCTTATGCCGAATACGGCATGAATTTTGGCCCTTACGAAGTGGGGATAAGTTAACCATGCCGACATTGCATCTAGGCGTTGTGGATATGGCCTATTCTGACCCCGACGCCTCTGGTGCAAATACGACGGGTGCTGTTGCGGAAATTCTTGAGAAGAAATATCACGTTATGGAGCTTTTTGCGGATACGCACCGGCAAGAATTGCTCGACTTGGTAGCCGATGCCATTGGTGGACAGCTTGAATCGGCACGGTCGGGTATCGTCCCGAGCATTCCCGAGATTGACGTCCAGAAACTTGATGCGGCCTTTAGGGATTTTCTCGACACGAACGAGATTCAGAAGCTATTACCGAAACGAATTGCAGCTGCCGATGAGGGAGTCACGTCAAGGAAGAAGCTGTCCAAGGAGGCAATGGCGATGATTGGTAAGAAGCCCAAACGAAAAGCCGGACAACCCCGACCTGCGTTCATCGACAGTGGGCTTTATCAGGCTTCTTTTAGATCTTGGATAACGAACTGATGGGCATTGCAAATGAGCAATCAAGCACTCAATATGACTCTCTCTTAAAAGCCGGACTGCAAGAGCTTTCGCGCAATCAGCAGGTTTTTTTTCAAAAGTATCAAAAGGTTGTGCTGACCCAGGATGGCTATGTGTTCTGGGTCGCTTCAGGACCTCCTACACCGTTTGTGGGATCGCTTCATGTGGCCTCAGACAGAGTGCAAGAAGAAGATCAGACCATTGGAATCAATACTTTCATTTTCACATCTGAGTCAGAAATAACGGAGTTGAATGAGATATCCCCCTTAACCATGTGGGTAGGATCTTGGTCTCTGTCTGGCGAAACCACGATTCAGATTGCCTTTTCAAAGCGCGGACCATATTACCGATCTGCCGACATATGGCATTACTCGGGCTATGCTGTTTATCCTGCGCTGGCATCACAGTTGGTCAACAATGCGAGCAATCTTCCTGTTGAGCCCATTGTATCTAACAGCCTTCCAATATGGCTTGCGCTTGAATCTCTTGGGGTTTCTGTCATCACCGCTTATCCGTCATTTCTTGTTGAGGAGAATATCCCCCCGCCTTATGTATCAGTGCATATTTCACCAGATGGCACTGAGGCTTTGCAGCAATTCCCGCTGTTCCAATGGCCGGGTAATCCGAGCCCGATTACGGACCTTCAACAGATGACTTCGCAACAATTGACAAGGGATAAGGTTCGATTGACGTTCTACGGTCTCAACAATCAGCAGGTTATCCAGTATTTCGCAAGCCTCATGGATTACTCCCTAAATACGGACATACTAGGATTTATGTCAGCGCCTATTCCTAAAGATGAGAAGCGAGCCCAGGTTGAGATCCGGTCACTCGCAATGAAAAAGACGCTGGAACTGGATATCTCCTACTACCAGTCTACGTCAGATGCTATTGCAAGACGGTTAATATCATCCGTTCTCGACATGTCAGTTACTATCGCATAAGGAGCATTAATGGCAATTCCAATTGAGGTTCAGCACAACCAATCATTTTTCTCTACGAATGAAACGGTCGCGATTGCTGTCGGAACCGCTTCGGCAAATGCTGCGCTGGTAACGCCTGGTGAGCAATATCAGGCTCAGATAGTTAACGACGGCACGAATGTCGTCTATGTCAACTTCGGGACTGACAACACGGTAGCTGCAGCTGTTCCAGCATCCGGCACACCGGCTCAGGGCTTCCCCATCCTGCCGAACTCCAGAATTGTAATATCGATCGGTTCCACCACATGGATTGCTGCTATTGCCGCCGCAACCGGAAACACGCTTTTAATCACCGTAGGCAAGGGAACCTCATAACACTTAAAGGAGACAATTCAAATGCCAATTCAGAACAATCCGCTGAAGCGCCCCATTGGAGCACAGCTTTCCCCCGCTATCACATCGAACACCACCACCACTATTAATGTCGGCTCTGCGGCCATTTTTGCTGGAGCGGTCGTTAACACAGCAGGTTCGGCGTGGAATGTTGAGATTTATAACGGTGTACCCGGATCTGGTGGCGTATTGATGGCCACATTTCCTGCTGATACACAGGGACTTGTGCCTTCCCCTCCGCTCAATTGTCCACAAGGTATTTATGCTGTTACAGCAGGAACAACCGCTGGATCTGTTTCCATCGCATACTTCAACTAAGGGGGCTTGATCGATGCCTACTACCATCACGCCTAAGATAGTCAATCTTAGTGGATACTTGACCGTTGCCCCGACACCTTCACAGTTACAGCAGTCGGGGGCGGTAATCTCGCTGGGTGGAACAACACTCACGACTGGAACCTATCAGTTCATTTCCCAAGTATCCGATCTAACATCCATTCTCTCCACTCTTGGGAACTATGTTGATCTGACCAACGCCGCCAATACGTTCTTTGCTCAAGGGAATGTGGTCGGGTTCTATGTGCTTGAGCTCGGCGTTCAAACCACTGTCGGCGGAGGCGTTGATGCTTTGCAGACATGGATTAACGACAATCCAGGGGTTTTCTATGCTTATCTCACGCCCAAGTCATGGGACGCGGAAGATGCAGTCAGCTTCATCACCATCACGGATGGTGGAACGGGGTATACAACCGCACCGACGGTGACTATCAGCGCACCGACATCTGGAACGACGGCTACAGCGACTGCATCCATCAATTCGTCTGGCGTTGTTACATCTGTGACCGTCACGAATCCTGGGTCCGGGTATACAACCACTCCGACGGTGACATTCTCCGCACCGACATCAGGGACCGCCGCAACAGGTACAGCAACTCTCGGATCCGCCCTCAATATCCTTTCCGGTAACTACTCTTCGCCGACGGGAAGAACCTATTTCTTTGGCACCACGGTGCTCGCGAATATTGGATTCTATTCAGCTAACAAGTCCCTGTTCATGGTGGCAGAATCCCCCTCGGCGCCTGGAACTGAGTTCACCGCCGCTGCATTCTTTTATCAATGGCTCGTGAATCTTCCGTCCGCCACGAATATGCTGGCACCAATGTCCTATAGATATCTCTACGGGGTTACGCCGTGGAATCCATCTGGTAATCAGGCAACAATGACGACTCTCCTGTCTGCATACATTAATATCGTCGACACCGGTGCAGAAGGTGGAATCTCCAATTCTTGCATTTTCAAAGGCACGACGATGGACGGATCGCAAGCGTCGTGGTGGTATGGCGTTGACTGGTTCCAGATTCAGGTAAAACAAGCTCAAGCAGCTGAGGTTATCAACGGGTCCAACAGTCAACCGCCTTTGCTCTATGACCAGAATGGCGTTAATGCGTTGCTCGGTGTTGCCAACCAAGTCGGTAAAAATGCGGTATCGTTCGGATGCGCTTTGTCCGTTACTATCGCGGCAACACCGTTTTACACCTACTCTCAGCAGAATCCCTCGAATTACAAGGCGGGCGTTTATGGAGGATTCTTGGCAAGTGTCACTGGTCAAAATGGATTTCTTGTAATCGATTTCGTCATGGATGCTATTCAGTTTGCATAAAAGGAGATCAGTAAATGGCTACTAATCCACAGATCGCCCTGGGTACGCTGAATAGACTCAGAACATCGGCTGTCTTTCCGGGCTTCACATCATTAAATATCACGGCAAGTTATATGAGCAAGAAATTCATCCATGTGACCTTGGACGAAAACCCATTTGCAGAGGGAATTGAAACGGCAACGGGGATTGTGGTAAGCCCAGAACCTTACGTCATGGGGACTGTCACCATCGGCCTTTTGCGAACCACTGGATTGGCTGCTGCTTGGTTGGCACAGGCCAAGGCCACTTCAGTACTGGGTTCGATGGAAATCCATTCAGACACATCGGCCTTCCCGGCACTAACCATCCATAATGCTTATATCAAAACGCTAGATCCCGGACCTTACGACGGCACGAATCCGGAAACCCCGCTGATCCTGCGGGGCGTCTTCTACGTCAACAATGATCTCTGGAACCTGATCTAGTACAAAACACCCGGAGGGGGGGGATTGAATGCGCATCGATGATAACCTGAACCTTGTTTTTCCGATCAGAACAGAAACAATCGAAGAGGGGAAAATCACAAAAGAAATTCCCCTCATATATGCGTTTCATTCTCCTATCACGCGGGAAGTGTATGAAGCAAATTACCGGATCATGGCGCTGGCGAAGTCTGTCATTTATGCAAAAGGGATACAATTCGCTGTCGGGACGGGACCTCTTATTGCCTCTCTAGTACTTAAAGAGGAAGCGCATAGAGACGCTGAAGAGCGGGGGATACCTGATCCGGATCTTGCATCAAGGGCCTTTCTGGCAGAGATTAAGCGATTGACGATGATCGTCGGACCCTCCGATAACGGATTCAAACCATTGCCAGTGGATGCCGCGCTATCATCCGGCATGATCGATGCAGATGAATGGCGCGAGGCTGAATCACAATTGGTTTTTTTTTCTGTGACATCCTATCTTGTCAAACAGTCAAAGAAGAAGATGGCGATGGACTCAGCAGCGTTTTTCCTTGGCGGTGGTCTCGTATCATCGAACTGTACGGAATGGGCCGTTTTCTCTCCGACATCGAGTCCGTCCGCTCCCGGATTATTGGGGGCGGTATCATCGGAGAAACGCTAAATAGGCTGTCGGGAGAAGGGCTTGCATCTCTATTCGAGAGCGTTGATATCCCCTGGGCGTCTGCTTCAGAATTTCGTAATCGTCACATCATTGAAGCTCTGAGAGGGCGGATTCTGTAATGGCAAAAAAATCAATCATCGATATCGATGTGAACGATGAGAAATTCAAAGAGTTCCTGAACCTATTCAATGAGTATAAGGACAGTCTTGACGAAATGCCGAAAGCATGGCAGCAGTTAGGCGAAGCGGTGGGTGGAACCGGTACGATCTTTAATAAGTCGGCAACCGATACAATGAAGGTGCTTCATGAATCGGCGGATCACATCGGCAAGATGGCTGAATCGTTACAGAAGGCTACAAAGGCTCAAGAACAGTTCTACCATGCAACGACCGTTTCAAACACCGGAATGAGTAATTTAGTCAAGTCTTCAAAACATCTGGCAAAGAACCTGTTCGGTATAGGCAAAGAACTCTTCAAGCTAGCCTCCTTCGGCAGCATTGCGGGGAGTGCTGCTATGTTCGGATTAGGGGATTCTGCTTACAGACGCGAGCGGGAATCAAGAGGACTCGGGCTTTCGACCGGTCAGATATCGTCATTTAAAACGCACATGGCACCGTTTGGCAATCCCGATGAGATGCTTAATAGTGCGGCAAATGCGCAATTCGATATGACCAAATGGTGGGCGTTGACGAAAGCGTCTGGACTTCCGCTACAACAGGCGCTTCATACCAATCCGATGCAGCTGGCAATGGATATCGCGAACAACGAAAAATCCACTTGGTCACGCCTTCCCGTTGAGCGTAGGACGGGAGCAATGGCGGGCGCTCTTGGATTCTCAGAGCTTGGTGCTACAAGGGAAAGTCTTAACCGCTTGGTCAATACTCCAGGACTCAGAAAGGCCGAGTCTGATACAATGAAAGATGTCGGAGTTATGGGATTCTCTGATAAGGTTGGGGATGAATACACAAAGATGATCGTCACGCTTCACAAGGCAGGAATTGAGATTGAGTCTGTGCTGATCGACAAACTGGCCCCACTTGCAAAGCCATTATCTAACATGGCCTTATTGCTAGCAAGGGATTTCGGCAATTTCATGAACGCCCCCGGGACAAAAAAAGCGATTGGGAATATCGGTATGGAAATCGAGAAGTCTGTGCGATTCCTGGGATCCAAGGATTTTAAAAGCGATATCAAGGATTTTGGATCAGCAATTAAGGATCTCACCACATTGATCGTGGATGTGACCAATAAGTATCAAAAGCTCAATCCTGACCTGAGCATCGGGGACTGGTGGAAAGCAGGAAAAGATATCGTCGGCGGATGGCTGAATCCTGTAGGGCATTCTCCCATCAAAGCATTCGCCCCTAATACGATGGAACTATTGCGAAGCGGCGTGCCGGCAAATATGAGAGCAACAACTACATCGTCAGGAACATCTCAACCCGCCACAGTGCTTCATAAACTGATCGGTCAGGCGAATAGAGGACGGGGAGCAGCACCGCAAAACATTAACATCAAAGTGACGGCACCTTCTGGATTTGGCGTTGAGCGACAAACGAACGCATCAGGTCACTAATGGCGACAACTGAACAAACGGTACTACGTGACATATACACCATCGCTTTCCAGATCAGTCCGATCATATTCAAAAACGGCATTGTGTCAAAAGTTCCAGGCGGAGTTCTTCCAGTTGTGGCTCTGTTGGGGCAGCTCGGACTAATCCAGAGCGCAATTTCAACCGGTAATATCAACATCAACGATTTTTCGTTTCAGTTCAGGCCCATGCCCGGGTCCGATATTATTAATCAGTCTGTAGCAACGTATCCCTTTGCCAATCAGCGGGTAGCAGCCAATGCGACAATTCAGGAGCCGTTAAACGTAAGCCTGCACATGATCGCACCAGTCAAGGTTGCGGGTGGATACGCAACCAAACTCCCACAAATAACACTTCTGAAGACGCTGTTCGAGAAACACAGCAATGCAGGTGGAACTTATATCATCCTCACCCCTGCCTATATTTACGTCGATTGCCTGATGCTAAAGATGACGGACATCACATCGGGTGAGACCAAACAGGATCAGGTAGCGTGGCAATTGGACTATTTCAAGCCGTTGATATCCCTGTCGGCAGCTAAAACAGCAATGAGTTCACTGATGGCAAAACAAAGCGGAGGACAACAGATCACATCCAACGCATGGTCTGGTCCATCGGTCGGGACTGGTACGTCAATGCCCGGTGCTGGAAGTTCTTTCGGTTTCGGAACCAATAATCTGATATCATCCCTCAGCAAATACATACCGGGGATCTGATGGCGAAAATCCCATTCACTCCATCTGCATCGGCTATACCGCCGTTCTCATCATTGGTGACCTTAGACGGAAAGTCATATTTGCTAACGACGGTCTGGAACCTTGCCGGCCAACGATGGTACATCAATCTGACTGATAGTAATGGAAATATTATCTTGAACAGACCCTTGACAGGATCTCCCATGAGCTTTTCCCTGAATATGGTGTTCGGATTATTCGTTACATCAACTCTGGTTTACAGAACAGATACCGGGAATTTTGAGGTCAGTCCTTGAGTCGCTATTACGATATAACAATTACTCCGCCTGGTGGAGGAAAAGCGATAAAATCATGGTCCAGCGAGCTCAGTGACGGAACATTTGATCCACAGTCGCAAAATGTCATATTCGATATCCTGGCTTATGATTATGCAACTCCGATGGGTGCATCAACAATCTCAATCGAAGGCGTAACGATTCAGGATGTTGGCCAGGCAAAAAGCTATACCGGAATGACTTTGACTGTTAAAGGCGGCATGAAGCATGGTCTTCCACTTGCGAATCCTCATCAGGCGGGGACACTTCTAACGGGGCAGATATGGCAATCCTTCGGAAATTGGGAAGGCACGAATATGACGCTCGATTTTGTCGTATTGGCATCCCCTTATACCTACGATCATCCCGGCAATTTTGTCTTGAACTGGCGAAAAGGAACTGCCATATCAAATGCAATCTCAAGTATGTATGCAGGCGCTTTCGGTGCTGATGTTCCCACAATTATCAACGTGAGTCCGAACAGAGTTCTTCCTGCCGATCATATCAGCCATTATCACTCGCTCGAGCAAGCGGCAAAGGCAATCACTAATCTTACATCCGGACAGTTTGGCCCAACGGATCCCGGCGTTATTTTGTCGATCCGGGGCGATGGAACGCTGATGGCCGATGATTACACTCAGGCGTCTAACCCGGTCAGGCTGAAATTCTCGGATCTTGTTGGTCAACCGGTCTGGATCGGGCCATTTGAAGTTCAGACAAAACTTGTTATGAGAGCTGATATCTCGGTGCCGACGTTGATAGAGATGCCATTCGACACGACGGCGACTCCCGGGTTTGTTATTACAAAGGCATCGAGTTTCCCATCCTATACTGACCAAGAGGCTATCTTTTCCGGTAATTTCTTTGTAAAATCAATGCGTCACGTTGGAGATTCCAGAAGCCCCCAGGGTGAAAATTGGGTTACGATTGTTGACGCTGTGTCGGCTGGAGAGATTATCGGATGAGTAACCGCAATGATGCGTCCAGGCTTTGGGTCCAGAAGAACCTAAACCGGTTAGCCATACGACGTGCTCTCGAGCAGATACAGAGCACAGGGCGATCACTCCCATGCAAGGTGCAAGCAGTCAATGGGCAGATCGTCACCGTGACCTTCGATGTGCAATCAGATGTTTGGGCACTTCCTCCCGTAACGATACCTATCGCTTCATCAGTATATGACTGGATACCTGTTCAAGTAGGCGATCCCGGGATCACGATGCCATGCGATGTTTCCATTGCTCCAATATCAGGGCTCGGTGGAAGTCAAGCGGTGCTGGGAGAAACAGTCGGAAATCTATCATCACTGATGTTCGTTCCGGTATCGAACATATCGTTAACGCCTCCAGGTGGGGATCCCAATAAAAGGGTCATGCAAGGACCCACAGGATTCATCTCTCAAATCACCGGTGGTGCGACATCAGTTGCAGGGGATTCATCTAGTCTCACATTCGCTGTCGGATCCATTACAGAAGTCATGTCAAGCTCAGGTGTGACGTTTACAGTCGGATCGACAACAGAAGTCATCACGACATCAGGCATTACATGGACTACACCGCTTGCAACAGTTAACGGGAATTTTGTCGTATCGGGAACAATCACCGGGAATGGGTCCGGTGGGGCGGTTATGCAAGGAGCTATTTCCTCCGCTGCCGGCATATCAGGTGCGACGCTATCAGCAGGAAATGGATTTTCTGGAACCTTCCTCGTTAACACGAGTTCTCAAACAGTAACGGTAGTTAATGGCATTATTACTGGTATTTCCTGATGCGAACATGGGGAAAAGTCTATAGTTCAGACGGAACACATACATGGGTGGAAGTTACAACAGATGTTAATGGGTTCAGCGATGCCGTATATCTCACAGCTCTCGCTCAAACACTTCAGCTCAACTTGAATGAATCGCCTTTCTTCGCGAACTTAGGTCTTCCACAGCAACAGACGATCATCACGCAGGTTTATCCAGACTACTACGTTCAGATCATCCAGGACTATTATTCTCAGTTTTTTGCTGCGCTATCAATAACCAGGGTTCCAAACAGTTTTACCCCTACATATAAAGCGTCCATTCTAACTCATGCAGGTTCGATCATAGAAGCGGAGATTCCGACTTGAGCGCAAGCATGCCACCATTGACATTCTCATCGGCGGGTCCTGTATCAACGCCGCCTGCGACACTTAATCAGGAATTGATCGATTACGTTGCAGCCCAAGTCCCAGATTACACCGCAGATCTTCCCGGCGGTCTGATCGAGGATCTAAGTTCTACCGGTACTGGTATATTGGTATCAGTGGACCAGGCGAGGATAGAAGCAGTAAATAATCTTTCTCCGTCAACTTCTAATCCATTCATCTTGAATCAGCAGGGGGCAATGTTCGGTATCCCCCAGGGTATCGGCTCGAACACTAATGTTTTGGTTGTTTTTACTGGTCCCGTCGGATACGTTATCCCGTCAGGATTCATCGTCTCGGACGGGACTTATCAGTATCGCATTGTCGATGGTGGAGCAATAGGATCAAGCGGATCAACCGCTTCTCTATACGCCGTTGCTACTCAGTCTGGATCATGGACGCCGCTGCAAAATACCGTCACGACCATAGTAACGTCTGTCCCATCCGGTTACACACTGACAGTCAATAATCCGGTATCCGGCGTTCCGGGACTTGCCCCGCAATCGGTTCAGAGCTATCGAGCACAGATTCTGAATGGATTCTCCGCGGTGGCCCAAGGGTTTGGGACCTATCTTGAGAGTTTACTTGTTCAGGTTCCCGGAGTCATTCCAAGGCTTGTCGCAATCCGTCAAGTGACGAATGGATGGGAGGTTATCTGCGGTGGGGGAGATCCCTACGAAGTCGCCGGTGCTATCTATCTCGGAACTTTGGACCTCTCTACATTGCAGGGGTCTGCCACAACGTCAAGAAACGTTCTGGCATCCATTATCAGTCCTCCTAACAATTACTCGGTCATCTACGTAAATCCTCCGCTAACTCAATTTTCGATGGTTGTCACATGGAATACGATATCACCGTCTTTTACCTCTGGAACGCAAGTGGATCAACTAGGCCAGACGGCGATGGCGAATTATATCAATTCGCTTGTCGTCGGGCAGCCGATCAATCTCGAATACGCAAGCTATCTTTTTATGGAGGCTATCCAAAGCGTTCTACCATCGAACTTGCTAACGACACTGACGTTCTCCGTATCAATCAACGGTGTTGTGACGCCCCCTGATGCCGGGACCAGCCTTGTTACTTATGATCCGGAAACATACCTTTCGGCAACTTCGACAAATATTACAGTGACACAGGGTTAGGAATGAGTACTCGGTATCAAGAACTATGGACAGATGCCCCGCTGACGGATATTATCCCTGCATATATTTACAAACAGTACCAAGACGACGAGAACATACTGGCATTTGCAGATGGGATCAATTCGCTGTCGCAAGGATATCTTGACTGGTTCAACCAGACTCCAATGGGAGTTTATACCAATTCCAACGTTGCAGGCGCCTTACTCGATTGGGTTGGGAATAACCTATACGGACTCTTTCGTCCAACAATTTCAACCTCCTCAATCACGTCTTCGGGCGAACTCGGCACAAACACGCTCGGAACGCATACTATCGGAACGCTTACTGTTACCAATTCAGGTACAGCGCAGGTTGCCAATGACGATATTTACAAGCGGCTTATGACATGGTATCTGTACCGGGGCGACGGCATGCAAATGTCAGTTGAATGGGTGCGGCGCCGGGTTGCAAGGTTTATCTACGGGGCTTATGGAGCTGACATTGACGTTGGGCTGATTACGAATGTGGGGATTGCGCTTCCCACAGATTCGACAACCCTCGGATCCACCAATTCATTCGCGGTCAACACCCAAGCTGTCAATACCTCAGTGCCGATAACCATCACCCAGTCACATGCGCTTGTGATAACGGTTCCGAATATTGCAATGGGAAACACATTCCAAACGCTTTTCAATGGTAATTACCTTCCACTTCCATTTCAGGTTAACTTTAAGGTGGTCCTCGTATGAGCTATCTTTTCTCGAATGACGTCAACACAACTTTAGCGGCTGCGGTTGACACAACACAGACAGTAATAAGTGTCGCATCTACTGCCAATCTCCCCACACTCGGCGCTGGTGACGTTTTACCTATCACCTTGTCTGATGCAGCGACGCACACGAAGTACGAAGTCTGCTATTGCACGTCGATCTCGGGTTCGGATCTGACTGTTCTCAGGGGCATGGAAGGAACATCGGGGCAGTCATGGCTTGTTAATGATCTTTGCTACGATGCTCATACTGCCGCAACGACAGCCTCATTTGATGGCGGATGGGGAACCGATACCGGGGCTGCCAACGCTTACGTTGTAACCTTGCCCATGACTTTGACAGCGTATCAACTCGGTCAGACCGTTCGGTTCAAAGCGGTCAATCCCAACACGGGTGCATCAACGGTAAACGTCAACGGGCTCGGGGTTATCAACATCGTCGGAGGCAATAATACCGCATTGCAGGGAGGGGAGATATCTTCCACTGGCGATGGCATGACGGTACTTGTCTATGATGGTACTAATTTCCGGATGATCGTTTCTCCCGGAGCTTTGCAAATCGCTCCCGCCACCGCATCGGGGCAGGCGGTGAATCTGGGGCAGTTTGCGAATACTTTGTCTTATTCTGGCTATCAGAAGCTCCCCAATGGTCTGATTATGCAGTGGGGAAGTGCAAGCTCTTCAGGCACAGCGGCTAATAATCTAACTTGGACTTTTCCTATTGCATTCCCGAATGCTACTCTATCTTTGGGATCGATACCAAACGGCGGAGTTGGGTATGCGTTTACCCTTGGTGGTGTGTCTACTACTGAATTATATGGCAATACATACAACACATCAACACTCGCCATAACAAGCGGAATCGGCTCATTCTTCATCGTAGTCGGTTATTAAGGAGAATTCATGGGACAAAAATCAGCACTTTATAATAGCACTACAGGCGCAATCATGGGCTACTATGACTCCGTGGACTCCCCGCTTCCGAAGACCCTTCCGGCAGGATCAGGGGTAGTCGATATCACGGATTCCGAATGGCAATCTGGACTGTCAAGCCCGTATGCTCCGACGGTCGTTTCAGGTGTCTACACGATCCCTTCCGGCCCCACTCTTGCAGCCGCCCAAACCACGCAATCGGGTCTCGTCGCATCGGCCTGTTCCGCTGCTGAATCCGCTCCACTTGCGTTCACCAATGCCGCTGGAGTTTCTTCTTCCTTTCCGATGGATTCAGGAAAGCTGGCAAAATATCTCTCCATTTACACCAAATATTATGTTAAAGAATTGCCCTTCCCAAACAGCGCAACGACCTACAATTTTTATGATGTGAATGGTAAAGCAGTAGCGATGACTCTGACCGATATCGAGAATTTCTTTAATTCTGTGGAAGCCCAAGTTGATTCCGCACTCGCTAAACAAGAGACAGTACTGGCCGATATCGCAGCGGCAACGACCGTAACAGCCGTTCAGACTATCGTCTGGTAATTTTTAGGAGATCCCATGTCCCAATTCGTCTACATCAATTTTTACAAAACCACACTATCAGCAGCCTTGTCAGCGACGGCCACAACTATGTCTGTAGGGTCTACATCAGGACTGCCTACCCTGGCAGTGGGGCAAGTCATGCCGCTGGTACTGACAGATGCGGCTACGCAACAGGTGCATGAGATTGTCTATGTCACCGGGATCAGCTCAAGCACGCTGACAATCGAGAGAGGAATGGAAGGCACTTCTGCGCTAACGTGGGCAGTCGGAGATTATGTTGCTTGTTCAACGACGGCGGGAAGTGTCCTTGCCTCAAACTCTGTGCAGGCGACGACTGAGACTTTGGATGTTACAGGAACCGCCACAATCAATAATCCAACTTTCACCGGAACCCCCCATGGCAATCCCTACGATATTGCTAGTGGAGTTTCAGGACCGATTGCGGCATCTCAAGTTGTTCTTTACACTGTATCGGTTCGAGCGATTGACATTCCTGCTAATTTTGCAGGGTCGATCGCTCTTGTCGGAACAGCCTTCACTAATGCCGCAACGTTCACGATCAATCATAATGGTGTGGCTATCGGAACACTTGCTTTTGCAGCGGGCGGAACTGTGGCCACGTTCTCAACATTGGCAGCATTTACTCTTGCCGTTGGCGATACAGTCTCAGTTAATGCACCTTCAACTTCCGATCCGACAGCGGCGAACTTGACTATCACATTATTTGCGAGTCTCGCATAATGGCACCGCTTATTGGTAGTGGGTTATGGTGGGGATCAAGTAGTCGGGGATTTGGTGTGTTTGCTCTTGGCAACGCCGCCACCACCACAAACATCTTCACTTATGCTAATGCAGCAGTTGCCGCAAGTACCAATTTGACGGCTAATTTAGGTGCCGGTGCCGCCGCCGGAAACTCAACCGAAGGTGTATTTGCCCTTGGCGGCATCACCACCACTACAAATATCTTCACTTATGCTAATGCAGCAGTTGCCGCAAGTACCAATTTAACGGCTAATTTAGATGGTGGTACCGCCACCGGGAACTCAACTGAAGGGGTATTTGCTCTTGGCGACAACGCGGGTACACTCACACCCACTACAAATATCTTCACTTATGCGAATGCAGCAGTTGCCGCAAGTACCAATTTAACGGCTGCTTCGGTATGGGGTGCCGCCACCGGGAACTCAACTGAAGGTGTATTTGCTCCTGGCAATGTCACCCCTACCACAAATATCTTCACTTATGCTAATGCGGCAGTTGCCGCAAGCACTAGTCTGACGGCTAATGAATATGGGGGTGTCGCCACTGGAAACTCAACCGAAGGTGTATTTGCCCTTGGCTACAACGGGAGTGCATACACCCCCACCACGAACATCTTCACATATGCTAATGCGGCGGTTGCCGCAAGTACCAATTTGACGGCTAATTTAAATGCCGGTGCCGCCGCTTCAACATCTCCGGGAGGATTCTAATGCACAGTGCTACACACCGCATGAACCATGATTTTGGGCTTCGCTATTTCATGGCAGGATCATGCCATACGCCCGATGCCGCATGGACTGCACTTTATGCTCAGAAGATCGACATGGAGGCCAAGATTAAGCACGCCGATTCCCAAGCTATTGACAGAAAAATACAGGCTTTGAAAGCCGAACGACTGAAAAAATCCACTGATGAACTCGATCAACTTGAGGGGGACAAGATTCTAGCAGAACTTTTCTCGTCACAATACATCTTCGAGATGAACTTAGAAGGTGCAAAGAAGGAACTTGAGACAATTAAATCATTGATGAATGAACTGGAACCACTTTGTAAATATAGCCATTTACCTATTCTTGAGCGCAATGAGGCTTGTTGGCGGGAAGAGTGGTGTCATGAACTCATGAGAAGGGCCGAGAACAACTTACTGGCGTATGGTACTATTCCACCCGATCAACTGGAAACGATGAGAGAACACCCTGATTTTCAGGAAAGGATCGCCCCCAGAATTATTGAGTTCACTCAAAAACTGGCTTCTACAGACAGATTGAAGTTATTCAATGAGTTGGAACCTTCTTTGATGTTAGGGACTGGGGTCTGATTGTTCACCACACAAATTTCAGACCCAATGCTTGGTTATGATTAATGTCAACTATTCCGATGGTGATAAAGCCCGCAAGCGCTACTTCCCGTATTGGGACAGGCAATGCCCAAGCAATTAGACTTTGACCAGCGAAAATTCCGGCAAAGGTGACAGCGTATTGCATTTGAGAAGGGATATTCGTTCCCCAGAAGTGATCGATGGCAGGATTGGTTTCGTAGATTCCGGGATGTCCATGTTCGGCATTATAAGCGATGTCTGAAGACGTACTCATATCTCCGATATCAGCTAGGGCCGTTCCAGCCAACAGGCTCCAATCAATCGTATCGAACGGCTGAAAAAATAAAGAATCAGCGTAGCAAGGGCTTGAAATAAGTAGCATCAAGACAATCAATAGTGTTTTCATGGCCTCACCGCCTTCTTGACGTACTCTGTAAGGCGTACAAGCTGATCCACGGTCAATCCATCTTTGTTTGTTCCGTCCCATAGCGTCTGCAATACCAACTGCGGATATGTTCCTGATGCTAGGGACTGCTGGATCAATGTTTCCATGTTCTTAACACTTGCCGCATAGCAAGGGCTTGCGATAAGTAACAGTATCCCAACCAATAATGTCTTCATCTCACTCTCCTTTTTTAATTGTTAACCACTGGTCCCAACATTAAACCATTTGGAGATTAAAGTCAAATGATTAAAATCCGCTGCATTGAAGAGTCCGGTTTAGCATCAGACATTATCGACTGGAAGGAATCAGGCGTGTTCAGCCACGTTGAGTTTATCCTGCCAGACGGATATCTCGGATCCCGTATCAATGGGGGCGTTCAGATCCGACCATCGGATTACTGTACTCCAGTGCGAGAGGCGATCCTATCAGTATGCCTCGAGCCGGAAAAGGAAGCGGCTATCATGGATTGGGCTCATGCTCAGATTGGAGATTCCTACGACTGGAAGGCGGTTGTCGATGTCGGGCTCAACTCAGAAGTATTAACGCCGTCAGGGCTGGATTGCTCGCAATTCACTTCCACCGCTTTCAGTAAGGGAGGTCTTGAGATATGCCGGAAGCCGTTTGCAATGACCACGCCGGGCGATCATTTTAATTGCATGTCGCTAGACCTTGAGAGTTTAAAATGATAGCATGTGTGCGCTGGGTCACACATGGAGTCTGTTCGGAGGCGCATAATGAAGGGAGAGCGGTTAATGGCCGGTGAATCATCGTTTTTTGAACAAGTCTGGCTTGGGATTCTCTCTATCTTTGGAGTGCATCTGATGTGGACCAATCATTTTGACAAAGTGCAGAACGAAAAGGATCACGTTGACCTATGGAACAAGAAAGCTGATAAGGAAATGCTGTCAGTAATCGTTGAAGAAATGCGATCTTCGAGAGAAGAGCGACAACGGGAAGCAAGAGAAGATAGGCAGGCTCGCACTCAAGAAATCGAAGGGCTGAGAAATTTGATATTAAATCGCCACCATAATTCAAGGAGCCAGGATTGAACCTCTCCGACGCTCTCCGAAACCTCGCAATCCTCGAGGGCCGATACACAGTTGACGATGGCGGCCCGACAGAATCAGGCATTACACAAGAGGCTTACGACCAATACTGTACTGACATGGGGCTCCCATCAACGCCTGTTCAAGATCTAACGCAAATCCAGATAAGCAACTTCTACCAGGTTAATTATTGGGACCCGCTCATGTGCGACAAACTC
This sequence comes from Ferrovum sp., assembly GCF_027317285.1. Taxonomy (NCBI): domain Bacteria; kingdom Pseudomonadati; phylum Pseudomonadota; class Betaproteobacteria; order Ferrovales; family Ferrovaceae; genus Ferrovum; species Ferrovum sp. The sequence goes on from NZ_DAHVHV010000018.1 coordinate 32,264, forward strand.
CAAAACGGAGTTGACTTTGTGCTCTTTCAATGGGCGCTCAATCATGAAGGTGCAGGCGACAGGGGCGGTTCCGTCAAGACGATCCAAATATGTTCTGGAGTGGTTCCAGACGGAATCATGGGATCAGAAACAGTGACAGCGGCCAATCATATCAATAGCATGAAGCTCATGTCCTGTATGTTGGCACGTCAGGAGGCTTGGTATCGGAACGAGTATGAAAAGAATTCATCTATGCCGCTTGGCGGATGGCTCAACAGAATTAAAAAGGTGAAAAAAATTGTTGGACTTCCAGAAGATGTTTGATACAATCAAAAAGATGTTTCACTTTACGCAACCCTCGTTAACGTTTAAAAAGGAGCAACAAATGCCCTCAGTAGTCGAGAATCTTAAAACCATCAGTGCGAACGAAGCTGCAAACGCACAGAACACAGTCCAGACTCATGCTTCAATCGTTTCGGCAGTTGAGTCCGAAGCTGAAGTCTTGCTGGCATCCGCTGGCCGTCTGACTGGGAAGGTTTACAAGGAGGCTGAATCCGTGTTCCAAGCACTCAAAAACGCGCTTGTTGCTGACGCAAAAGTAGCTGAAGCCGACGTAGAATCAGCTTGGGCCAAAATTAATTCCGTGCTATGACTCACTGGCCGTTGCTTATTCCGTTCGCTATTTTGCTGACATTTTTGCTGACCCATGACCGCTTAACATTGGACGACGAATGAGCCTTTTAATCGCTTTTCTACTAGGATTCTATGGTGGATATCTCTCTGGTCTCTGGATACAACGGAAGATCCAGCCATGGTAGTCTTAAAACAACTTTCCACATATCGGGACAATGCCTCTTTTTCGATAGGGAATGTAGGGGGATTGATGGGGCTTGTGGCGCATATCGGATACACTGGATATGACTGTATCGGCTTGCATCACGCATTCCACGGTGGGACATTTGGCGGGGGAATTGCAGCTATCCTTGCTGGCGTTGCAGGACATCAATATTACACGGATTCAACCGCAACGGAAAAATGGAACCCCGCAACGGGGCGGTATCAATCATCCGATTCTGGTCAGGATGGATAATCATGCCTCTCCTGCTAATTAAATTCGGCCCTTGGATTGCCATTGCCCTTTTGCTTGGTTTGTTGTCGATTGATCATTACCGGCTGCTTGCATGCGAGTCTCAACGGCATGCCGCCGATGCTGCGAACAAGAGTTTTGAGCTTGATAATGCGATTGCAGCCCAAAAAGCACTGAAAGAGCATAAAGATCTATTGTATGAAATCCGCACTGAACAACTGCTTCAGGGGGTTATCAACAGTCAATCTCTGAAGATGGACAAGTCAATCCGGATTCAGCTCTCTCACCCACCAAAAGGGGATTGTCATCAGCTTTTCGACAGGATAGCGGATACCCTGGGGGGCAAGAAGTGATCAAGGGGCTGTTCATCTTTCTCTGCTTGGCCGTTGCGTTCATGCTTGCGTTCGTTGGATGCACTCCTGTTTACATTCCTCAAAAAGTCTATCTAAAAACTCCCGTTTGGTGCCATCCAGCAACCGTTCCGGACTTCATCAACTACATCTCTCCCATTCGTCCAACGACTAAACTTGAGCGGGAAATAATGGAAGCTGAAATTGAGGTCACTTTGAAAGAAGCGATTATGCAAGAAAAAGAGCTCCGCACTGCACTCAAAGATTGTGAGAAACCCTGATGGATGAAGCCGATCAAGCACAGATACGGATCGAGAAAGAAGATGCCTTGACGATGGTAAAAGCAAGGGCGCCGAAGAAAGCTCAAACAAAAAACTGCATGGACTGTGGGGAACGGATTACGGAAAAACGCCGGCAATTCGTCCCATGGGCGACTCGCTGTATGCCATGCCAAGTTGAACACGAAAAGGAGCGATTTTGAAAGCACAAGCTAAACCAAAGCCACGCCTCATCGTGAGCGCAGTTGTTACCAGAGCAGACGGGACCGTGCAGGATCTCGGCGTTATTGCTGACAGCAAGAAACCAACAATCATCGAAAGGATCAAAAAATGGCTACGGCAATAATCACCGAAGCTGGAGATGCAATCTGTGCAAATCTGGTCTCAGGGCTCGGGGGAACTATTCCAAAGTATCTCGCATGGGGGACAGGATCAACCGCCTTCTCCAAATCGTCAACGGCGTTATCGGCAGAGGCCACAACGACAAATGACCCAGGATATGCCCGAGCAACAGCTACCGTGACACTGAGTACAACAACCTACACGAATGATACTGACAATTTCGTCGGAACTCTGACAGCTGGAGCCGCTATCACGATCACTGAGGCTGCGCTTTTCGATGCTCTGACCGTTGGGAATTGCTTCGAGGGTGCTTCATTTACAGGCGTTGCGCTGGCAACGAATGACAGTATCCAGTTCACGTTCCAGACGGTATTCGATTAAACGACGATATAGCATTTGCGTTTCCAAGTACCGGCACAATGACCTGTCGGATTTGCAAGATGGAGTTCACGGTTTTGGTCTGGAGTGATGCCTTGAGAGCGTCTTTTTGTAATCCTTGTTTCGATAAATGGTATGACAAGATTATGAGGTTTAGAGATGAATTACTACATCCAAACAGGGACTAACAATATCATCATAGCGACATGCTCAACAAATGAAACATTGGGATCCCCATGGATCAGTATTCCACAGACATCCCTAGCGACTGCACAGCAAGCTGGAGCTTCATGGGATACATCGACTTTAACAGTTGTAGTGCCACCCGCTAACTACAATTTAGCTATAGTTGGACAACAACGGATTGCTTATCTGTATGGGCTATTGCCAGCTTTGATCGCGGCTCCCGTCGCCTTTACGACAGCGGCTGGTGTATCAACCTCTTTCCACAATACTAGTCTTGTCCAGCAGTTCATTTCAAGATCATTAACGGTATGGGATTCTACTGATTGGCCTTCTAATTTTTTCATATTGGATGTGAATAACAATCCGATCACACTGACATATGCAGATACAACTGGTTTGGCCAAAGCTCTTGGCAATGCTGAATTGACTATTCAGCATAATTTTATTACTGCCAAGAATACGATTATGGGTTACGTCAATGGCGGCGGTACCGTAGCGGATATTAATGCGGTGACGCTATGATCTATGATAATAGCCCTGTAGTCGCGCTCGGTGCCGATTTCTGCGATCTGTGCTTCGATGCCTGGTATGAACGCATAACAGAGTGGCTTAAGAACCGGGAAGGGGTGTAGGGGATGGGATTCAGAATTCCGCAACAGTATATTGGTGGTGCGCCGGGTAATAACTCAGTAGTCGTGACGGCTGGTGCGGCCAATGTTCTTGGCGCATGGGCCAGTTTTGGAAATACTCCCTACCCGATTAATAGGCTTATTTTTCTGGTCGACACTACCATCGGCGGTACTCAGTACTCCAGCTTGTTCAATATCGCATTTGGCCCATCAGGCTCCCAAGTCGTCCTTATTCCGAATATTTTTATGTATTCCCAATCTGCTAATAGTGGATATCTAGATCTATATCTGGAAGTGGATATACCAATCCTTCCGGCTGGAACGCCATTGTGGGTCAATCTCCAATCCACAGATGCTTCAATCACTCCTCGTGTGAGTCTGGCCGTTCAGTTTACAGGGCATGGCAAACGGGAAGGCGTTTCAACGCTGGGGGCCGTAACGTCCGATTCCAGTGGAACGCCCTTCGTTCTTGCTTCGGGGAGTTACGGGGCATGGACCAGTCTGGGAACCTTGAGTATTCCGGCAACGAGAATGATTTTGACTGCCGTTCGGGCTGTATCGTCACTTCAAACTGTCAATATCGGCATCGGGGCTGCTGGGTCTCAATCGATGGTTGTGCAGGACGTTCCCGTTATCTACAATAACCCGGCACTTCCTTTTGAAGGCAATTTTCCTCCCGGTGAATATTGGATTCAAGGTCAGGGAGATACGGAAACGGTGTGGGCAACAGCTTTGTTTTATTAGCTCCCGGAGGATTCATGAGGGAGCAGACTAACGAAAGGTAAGGAATAAAATGTCAACGCCTGTCGTCACCACTACTTTAAATTTCCTGCCTGCCGCTGTAGGAGACTCTGCAACCTTGGGACCGGATACCACGCCCGGAGTTAAAAGGGTGTACATCAACGGGATCAATGCACTTGCGGGTGGGCTTTACACGATCTCTTGCCAGAAGATACAGGTCTCGGGTGGGGCCTATACCGAGACAGCCTCTTCTCGATCTTTCTCAAATGCCATTACCCCGACCGCAGCTCCATCTGAGGGCTATGCGCCTCTTGTGGCCACAGAAGCCGAAGCCAGCGTGTATGGATATCAGGCGGTTATAACGCTCGTTTCAGGTACATTGCCCACGTCGGCAGTCGTATTCACGCTTGAAAGTCTCTAAATGAGCGACTTTCTTCTACTAACAGCTGCGGCTGACACATCTTCGACTACCACTAAGATGACGCTAACCGCAACGGTGACGACGACAGGGACTATCAGGAAGGGAATAGCGAAAACCTTATCAGCAACGGCTTTGATGGCTGGAACCCTCTCGAAGCGAGTCTCCAAAGCCTTTACTGGAATTGTTGCCATATCTGCAACGCTTAAGAAAATAATTTCAAAGGCTTTTGCATCAACGTGCACTCTTGCCGGCTCCGTTTCAAAGAGGATCGGTAAGAGCTTTGCCGCAATCGCGGTTCTGTCCGGGGCCTATACAGCGGTTAAAGTCATTCTGATGCTCTTCACCGGCACTGTGGCGATCACGGGAAATATCAGTAAACATATAGGGAAAACCCTCGCTGGAACAGTCATGACAATCGGACACATCACCAGGGCTCTATCCCTGCTATTTGCCTCCACGGTGACGACTACAGGAACCATGGTCAGGCGTGTCGCAATGGCATTCGCTGGAACTGTAACAACTGCTGGAACGATAATTTTAAAACAACTTGCGCACGTTATTTATATGACATTCATTGCTACAGTAGGGATTGCAGGAACCATCGCGAAGCGAGTGAACATGAGTAGATCCGCTACGGTGGTAATATCAGGAACCGTGACAAAGGGGTTCAAAAAACTCTTCGCTGGAACGGCCTCCACGTCTGGATCGGTCCTGAATCGGATTGGCAAGACGCTCTCGGGAACGGTCTCCATCCTCGGGGCATACACACAGAAGGCGTCAATT